>JBAYPC010000337.1:0-3530 GCA_041677905.1 Alkalispirochaeta sp.
CGGTCGTTCTATGTTCATTCCTTGAAATGGTCGCTCCGACATCGCTGGGTTATTCTACTGACCTCGGTTTTTCTCGTTGTCGTCGGTGCCCGACTTCTCTTGTCTCTCGGGATGGAGCTCCTTCCAAAGATGGACGGTGGTGACACTTTTGTTACGGTAGAGACTCCCTCGGGATCCTCCCTTGAAGAAACCGAACGAGTAGTAATGGATGTGGAGGCTATCATCCTCAGCGAAACCGAGCTGGAACGGATGTCGTCACAGATCGGATTTGAACCGGGGATGAGTTCCTTTGGCGGCGGCGGCGTACAGGGACCCACACAGGGTTATATCACCGCTACGTGGACACCCCGGACCGATCGGGACGAGACGATCTGGGATATACAGGACCGGTTGCGGGACAGGATTTCCCGGGTCGCCGGTATCGAGAACTTTGTCGTTCGTGAAGCCGGCAGTACCGCCAAGTCAACTACCGCATCGTCCATCGTTGTGACCCTGAAAGGACCGGATCCGATAATTCTGGATCGTCTTGGTGACGACGTGCTGAAGACGGTCGCCGCCGTCCCGGGGACGGTAAAGCCGTACCGGAGCTGGCGTCTGGACCAGCGGAGCGTTACTCTCACCGTTGACGTCGACCGGGCCAGGGAGCTCGGCATCCCCCCCAGCGAAATATCCCGGGAGCTCGTCCAATCTCTGGACGGCGTCAACGCCGGGGTCTATCGCGGTGAAGATGAAAGTGCTGCGGGTACCTCGGACACACCTATCAGAGTGCGGTACGCACCGGAATTTCGCCGAGACCGGGACGACGCCTATGACGTCCGTGCCTTTGCCCAGCGAGCCGGTACCACCGTGCCAATCAGCGCCATAGTCCAGGGGAGGGAAGTTACCGTCCAGGGTCTGGTGACCCGGGAAAACCTCGAACCGACACTGGATATCCTGGCATTGCACCAGGGACGGCCCCTGAACTTCGTGTCCCGAGACATCGACGCAGCGCTTAGTTCCATGACGGTACCCGAGGGGTACACCCTCTCGCTGGAAGGGGAGGAGAAAGATATGGCCGAATCCCGGGGAGAGCTGGGCGGAGCTCTGGCTATCGCCTTTATCGCCGTCTATCTTCTTTTGGTGGCGCAGTTTAAGTCCTTTGCGCACCCCATTACCGTCATGGTTGCCGTACCCCTCAGTGTGATTGGTATCGCCCTGGCGCTGTGGCTGGCACAGATGCCGGTGTCCATGCCCGTCCTGGTAGGCCTCATACTGCTCATAGGGATTGTCGTCAACAACTCCATCATTCTTATCGACTTCATCCAGCAACGGAGAGCAGCCGGTGACGACAGACGAATAGCTATTGAGTCGTCCGTGGAAGCGCGCTTCCGCCCGATCATGATGACTTCACTATCCACAATTGTGGGGATGATCCCCCTGGCGATGGAGTGGGCCCTTGGTGCGGAGCGGTTCTCGCCTCTGGCGGTGGCCGTTATCGGCGGTATGACCGCGGCAACCTTCCTGACGATGATCGTGATTCCGGTGTTTTACTCGGTCATGGATGACCTGGGAGGGCTCTTTCAGAAAAAACAGCGTGTCTAGTGGTACCGGCCCCGGCATATGCCGGGGCCGCACCCTGCGCTTGGGACGAGGCCCCGGCCCCGGCCGGGCCCCAGCCCCGGCCCAGGCCGGCCGGGGTACGCGGAAGGAGGACGTGAAATGGATGTAGAACGATACGTAAAAAGCTACGGCGAGAACGATGACGATGCCCCGTGTGTCGTCGTTGGAAGCAGTCTGGCGGCCCTGCACTGGGCCGTTACACTCCAGCGGAGTACCTACACCGTTCTCCTGACACCTTCAGAGTACGCAACGGACCCCTATCTGCCCGCCGCCTCGGCGGCGGGCCATTCTACGGATGATCTGATCATCCGGCCCGAAGAAGTTCTGGACCCCGGTACAGTCCTGTACGGCGAATTGCTGGACCAGCGGGACAGTGAAATCTACATCTCTCTCCGGGAGGGGCAGTCTTTCTGGTTGCCGATGCGGGTGCTGTTACACGGTGATTCTCCGGGGTGTGAGGTGAACGGCATATCCTGGGACCCCCGTGCCTGGGGCCCCGGTGCCGCAAGTGGCTCCGGCACCGTCGACGGTGCTGTTGCCGCCCTGCACTCGGATCACGTCACGTTGACCGGTCATCCTGGAAGCGCCGCGTCCACGGCGGTGGAGCTTCTTACCGGCGGCTATACCCACTCCAATGAGCCGACACCCGAGGTAACCTGGAACGTTGGACTTGATGACAACGTTTCCGCCCGGTGGATCCACGTTGTGACCGCCTTGGGAGGGAATGTCTGTGTCGGGGTGGCTGCGCGGCGGCGCGATTTCGTGACAGCCGCTTCACGGTCTTCAGGGTCGCCCGGCCCTTCCAGACATTCCGGGCCTTCCATGTCTTCCAGGCCTGCCACATCGTCCAGGACGGCCGACGAGTTTGGCCGGGAGGACGACCGGGAACGTTCGTTTCGACTGGCGGACCACGAGCTTTCTCCGCCCAACGGGGGGCTCTATGAGAACATCTCAACCTGTGCCTTTTCCACCGGAACCTTCCCCCTGAAACTTCGCCGTCTGCGAAAATCGACGGTCTATTCGGAAGCACCGGTTGTTCTATCCAGGCGGGCAAAGACGGTACTGATCAAGCGGGGAATCGCCAGGTCGGCCCTCTCGGCAGGCAGTCTGGACCGGCGGGTCGAAACGATACGCGAGACAATTAGAGTAATGAGGGGATGAATATGAATACGCTTATAAAGGAACGACGAACAATGGCGATGTCGATTAGATTATTGCTCCTTGACGTTAATAACAGTTTCAGAATCAAGCAGGAGTTGTCCCGCCTTGGCTACCCGGTGGACACCGCTTCGTCGGTCGGTGAGCTGTTCTCCAGCGACGATGAGTTGGAACCGACGGTCCGTACCGGTGGTGGTATCGTCGTTGTTGCCGATCGTACTCACCAGAAACAGCTGTTGGAGATAGTACGTCGAATTGATATGGAGACCGATGAACCCCTCGTCCTGGTGACTCCACCAATGGGCGAAGCGGACCGACTTACGGTGCTTCGGAACGGGGCGACGGTCATCATCGAAAACAGCCTTCCCATCCGGGAGATCGCCCTGCGAATTGACCGTCTGCTGGACATCCAGCGGATCGACAGCGTCTATGCTCCGGCGTACGGTGAGTGGACCCTCGGTGTGTCGCATCTCGTTATTGACGATGACATTCATAAGGTGTTTCTGGACGACGAGTATATTCGATTGACCGAAACCGAATGGCGTCTTCTCCGCTATTTGGCCTATCGTGCCGGGGCGATATGTGCCCGGGAAGCCATAATCAGGGAGTCCATGTGCTACGACGACGCCGGCCCATATCTGCGTTCCCTTGACGCCCATATCAAGAACCTCCGAAAAAAACTGAAAGACCAACCGTGGATCGAGACTGTCCGGGGCTTTGGGTATCAGTTTGTCGGAGAACGAATTAACGAAGACGAAAAATGACCCGGCGCC
>JBAYPC010000338.1:0-3522 GCA_041677905.1 Alkalispirochaeta sp.
AGGGTGAGAAGCACCGCGTACAAAGTCTGGTACGCCTGTTTCTTATCGGCGTCATTTTCACTCTTCCAGAAACGACGCCGACTTCGCCGGATATACCAGTTGTTCAGCGAGTCGATAAAGGTCACAATCGGATCGATCGCCTTCTGCAGGTCGTACGCGTCCAGGTGTTCGGTAACCTCTTCAACCAGCTTTTCCGCCTCCGACAGCACCCACCGGTCCAGCGGGTGATCCACCGTTTCGGGCGGGCCGGAAGGCTGAATGCCGTCGATATTGGCGTAGGTAACAAAGAAGCTATAGGCGTTCCAGTAGGGGATGATCACCGTTTTCAAAACGTCCCGCACCCCGTCATCGGAGTACTTCAGGTCTTCTGCTTTGACAACGGCGGAGTTCATCAGAAAGAGACGCAGCGCATCGGCACCAAATTCGTTGATGATATCTTTTGGATCGGTGTAGTTCCGGTCGCTCTTGGACATCTTCTTGCCGTCTTCTGCAAGGACCAGTCCGTTTACCACGACGTTTTCGAACGCGGGAGCGTCAAACAGAGCCGCCGCGAGAACGGTAAGGGTGTAGAACCATCCCCGCGTCTGATCCAGGCCTTCACAGATGAAGTCGGCCGGGAAGTTGGCTTCAAAGTACTCTTTGTTTTCAAAGGGGTAGTGGTTCTGGGCGTAGGGCATTGCCCCGGACTCAAACCAGCAGTCCAGGACTTCCGGTACCCGCCGCATGATTCCTTTACCGTCAGGGCTGGGCCAGGTGATTTTGTCAACGTACTGTTTGTGAAGATCATCTACCCATACCCCGGATTTTTTCTGCAGCTCTTCACGACTCCCGATTACCTCGATGTGGTCGCTGTTGTCACACTTCCATACGGGAATGGGGTTGCCCCAGTAGCGATTACGGCTGATTGCCCAATCCCGGGCGCCTTCCAGCCACTTGCCGAATCGTCCCTTCTTGAGATGACTCGGCACCCATCGCACCTGGTCATTGGCGTTGAGCATACTCTCTTTTACTTTGTCGATATCTACAAACCAGGAACCGATGGCGCGGTAGATCAGAGGCTTTTTGGTACGATAACAGAACGGATAGGGGTGGCGATAGGTCTCCCGTTTAACGAGAATTCGCCGTTCCTTGAGGTAGGCGATTATGCCTTTGTCGGCGTCTTTCACCTGAAGTCCCTGAAAATCCGGTACTTGGTCGGTGAACTTCGCTTCTTTGTCGATGGGAACAACCACAGGAAGACCGGTATCCTTGAGCAGGTTGTAGTCGTCTTCACCAAACCCCGGGGCAATGTGGACCACACCGGTACCGTCTTCGGTTGTGACAAAATCGCCGAGATGGACTTTAAACGCCCCCTGCTCCGCCAGATCTGCAAAATAGGGGAAAATGGGGTTGTACGTCAGCCCTTCCAGGTCTTCTCCGGTCAAGTGCTGGACCACGGAGTACTCCGACTCGTCCCGGTAGTAGTGTTCCAACCGGCTTTCGGCGATTATGTAGTGGTCGTCCCCGTCTTTGACCTTGACGTACCGGATATCCTTGCCGGCGGCGAGGGCCAGGTTACTCGGCAGGGTCCAGGGTGTCGTTGTCCAAGCGAGAATATACGTTCCCGGCTGGTCCGTCAGTTCAAAACGGACGGTGATCGCCGGATCGTCGACGTCGTGATATCCACCCAGATTCACTTCGAAGTTGGAAAGGGGCGTTGCCAAAGCGGGGCTGTAGGGCAGAATGTAATACCCTTCGTAGATCAACCCCTTTTCCCAGAGTCGCTTGAAGACCCACCAGATCGTCTCCATGTACTCGGGCTCCATGGTTTTGTAGTCGTTGTCAAAGTCGACCCAGCGACCCATTCGGGTCATGACATGTTCCCATTCCGCGGTGTACCGCAGAACAATACCGCGGCACGCATCGTTGAACCGGGCAACACCGTATTCTTCAATTTCACCTGCGCCGGAAATCCCCAGTTCCTTTTCCATTTCGTATTCAACGGGAAGACCGTGGCAGTCCCATCCAAAGCGCCGTTCAACCCGCTTGCCTTTCATTGTCTGGTAACGGGGGATGATGTCTTTAATGGTACCCGGAACGAAGTGACCAAAGTGAGGCAGGCCGGTGGCAAAGGGCGGGCCGTCGTAAAAGACAAACTGATCTTCCGGGCTGCGCTGTTCTACTGATCTCTCGAAGACGCTTTCGCGTTCCCAGAATGCAAGGATATCCTCTTCCATTGCCGGGAAATTCACCTTCGAATCTACGGGTTTATACAAAACATCCTCCTGACGTTGTAAATCGCTGGTCCTTAGTCGCTGCTGTCACGAACAATGTACCTGATCACCTCGGAGTCGTACCGGTAGAGGACAATGGTGGTTCCCACATCAAGAATGTAGGGAAATGCCACCCGTCCCCCGGGATGGACCATGTTGAACAGCGGAGCGCTCTCCCCTTCCGGTCCGACCGCAATTGCCGATAACTCCACAGAGACGGCGTATTCAGGCAGCGTTCGATCAAAAATTCCAAACCGTTGGCCCGGGTCTATATCACGGACTCCCCGTATCGTCAGTTGTACCGGTGTATCAGGGAAGACCTGGGAACCCGCTTCCGGTTCCTGTGCCACGATCACCCCTTCCTGGCCGATCGTCGGCAGCTCTTCCACGCGAAAGATAAAGGGTACGTTGTCCCGAGCGAGGATTTTGAGGGCGTCTGCCCAGTAGAGTCCCTGGAACGTGGGCAGGGAAATGCGCTCTACATCGGGCCCTCGGCTGACGATCAGGCTGACCGGTGTTGAACCGGTGATCTCGGTTCCAGGAGCCGGCGACTGTTCGACAACCGTACCTGCCGGAGCATCATTAAAGACGTAGCTAATACCCTCTATTCGGATAAGTTCGGCTCCACCGACTCCGAGGGCCTGGAGTTCCGACTGTACTTCCTGAAGCAGGCGCCCCCGGTAATCGGCAATTTCTTCGATAACGGCTCCCTGGCTTACGATCAGCACCACCCTGCGGCCACCACGGACAATGCCGCCTGCTTTGGGCTCCTGGGCAATCACGTGTCCTTTCAGCGTCGGATCTGAATGATACCGAACCTGGATGCGTGGAAAGAGATCCCGTTCCTGCAGTTTGATAAGGGCATCCACCAGTTCGTCGGCAACCATATCGGGGACCTGGGTCTGGGAAGGACCACGCAGGGTGAGTAAAAAACCGGTAAGCGCCGACAGCGAGAGGATGATAAAAAGGGCAAGAAACGCCCACAGAGTGATACGGAAATACCGACGATCCGGTGTGAGTTCTTCTTTTTGTTTTTTGTTCCCGAAAGAGGGTATCCTGATCATATTTTACGCCTATTTCAGGACTGTGCCGACAAAGTCCTGATTGCCGTTAAGAAACGACAGAAAGTCAATTTCTCTACGTGCCTCCGGTTTGAGTCGGCTCACGGCAAGCAGACCATCCACGGTTTGTACCAAAATTCCACGGCGATTGTCTACACCGACCACCGTTCCAGCTGGTTGTGCGGGTCCTGCGGGTTGTGCAGGTTGGC
>JBAYPC010000339.1:0-3505 GCA_041677905.1 Alkalispirochaeta sp.
ACAGACCCCCAGCACGGGAATCTTCCCGGCAAAGTGTCTGACCGCCGCAACGGAAATCCCCGCCCCAGAAGGCCGCCCCGGTCCCGGGGAGACGACCAGACGGCTGGGGTTCATGGCCGCCAGATCGTCCAGGGTAACGCGGTCGTTTCTGAAAACCCGCACCGGTTCAGACGTAAGTTCAGATATATACTGATAGAGATTATGAGTAAAAGAATCGTAATTATCGATGAGAGCAATCATGCGTCCTCCTCCAGTCCTACCGCCCGCATCAGCGCCGCCAGTTTCTGATTTGTTTCAACGTACTCCCGCTCGGGAACCGAGTCGTAGACGATCCCGGCGCCGGCCTGCAAAACCAGCCGGTCCCCCATCTTGAGACCCGCCCGGATGGTGATACAGCTGTCCAGATTGCCCCCGGGCTCCACATAGACCACGGCCCCCGCGTAAAAGCCGCGCTGGACCGGTTCTATGGAATCGACCGTCTCAATGGCCCGAATCTTGGGCGCCCCTGAGACGGTCCCCGCCGGAAACGTCGCCCGCAGCGCGTCAATACCCCGTATTCCTTCCGCCAGCTGCCCCTCAACGTGACTTACGATGTGCATTACCCGGGAGTAGCGCTCTACCGTATGAAACTCCCCGACCTTTACCGTTCCCGGCTTGCAGACCCGGCCCAGATCGTTCCTGGCAAGATCTACCAGCATCAGGTGCTCGGCCAGCTCCTTTTCGTCACCCAGAAGCTCCTTTTCCAGCTCCCTGTCTTCCGTATCATCAACACCGCGCCGCCGGGTACCGGCAATCGGCCGCATGGAAGCCACCCCGTTCTTCACCCGGACGTGAATCTCCGGGGACGCCGCAAAGAGCTGAAACCGGTCAAAGTCCAGATAGACCAGATAGGGTGCCGGATTTGACGAGCGAAGCCTGCGGTACGCCTCCAGAGCCGGCATAGTGGTCTTCACCGTCTTCCGACGGGAAAGCACCCCCTGCAGGAGGTTACCCTCCACAATTTCCCGCTTTATCCGGTCCACTCCCGCCATAAAGCGCTCCCGGTCGCCGTCGCCGTCACCGTCCCCGTCCACAACCTCAGCTGCGTCTTCCGGCTCTTCCTGCTGCAGGTAGTTGAAGTTCAAGTCGTGAATGGCAACTTCCGTCTCCCGCAACGCCCGTTCCAGGTCGATGGAACACTCCTTGTAGTTCAGACCGATGAGGTACAAAAGATCACTGTAGTGGTCAAAGATGATCAGAACGTGCCCAAAGAGAAAAATACCCTCCGGCACGTCCGGTACATCAGGCACATCCGGCCCGCCCCGCTCCACAAACCTGATCGTATCGCAGTACCGGGAAAACTCGTATGAGAGAAACCCGATACCCCCGGCAGGAAAGGGAAAGTCCTGCTGCGGTGCCGTGTGCTGCTCGGCAAAGTAGTTCAGCACATCCAGAATGTCCTTTGCATTACTCCTGATCCGGGACTTTTTCCGCCCATCGTCAAAGAAGACCGCCCCGCCCTCCTGGTACACCCGAAACGCCTCCCGGACCATCAGCATAGAGTAGCGTGCCCGCCCCCCTTCAAAGGTGGCCGACTCCAGCATCGCCCGAACACCCAGCTTCCGGGCCAATCCAAACGGCGTAAACCGCTCCCCCTCCACCACCTTGATCACCTGATTTGCCACGCTCATAACACCACCCATCACACCCCCTTTCACCAGACATCTCCTCCGGACACAAAAAAAGCCGCGTATGAAACGCGGCTTTCTCCAAAAAAAAGTGCCGCGAACCGAACAAATCGGCCCGCAGCACCTCATACGACGGATGCGGACCGTACTATCCGGCCCACCACCACTGCTGATGAAACATTCGAGAATAGAATCCACTTGCGTGTCGCTGTGCTTCCCGCATACCAGTCAATCTATCCCAAACGCCCCAAACACGTCAAGAATATAACTCAGATAATCGACAACTCCTCTACCGCATCGATCGTCTGGGCGTCACCCAACGTTCCCTTCCCCAAAGAGACCTCCCCTTCGTCAACCCCGACCAACTCAGGGTCTTCCGGATCAACCAGATTCCCATCCACAACCGGACCCTTCTTCTTCATCGGACGAAACTCCACATGCTCCGCCACAATCTTCACCCGCGACCGAGGCCGCCCCTCACCGTCTTTCCACCGGTCCTGCTTCAGCCGGCCGACCACACGCACCCCGCGCCCCTTCCGCAGATACTCAGCACAGTTCTCACCCAGCCGAGACCACACCTCCACGTCAAAAAACGACGTCTCCTTACGCTGCTCCTCGTCCCGCTTGTACAGATGATGACTCCCCATCGCGAAATTGCACACCGACGTCCCCTGCGGCGTCGTCGACAGCACCGGATCCCGAGTGAGATTCCCCTCCATCAGAATAGAGTTGAGGTCGTTCATATGACCCTCCTTCATTTGGTTTTACCCTACCCACACCCCAACGAGTCACCGCGCTTCAGAACCACACGAAATTTTTTAAGAAATTTTTATTGAACCATCCGGTTCCGCCGTGCTCATCCCGCAAACCGGCCGCAGTCGCTTGCCCCACCCCCCTCAGCCGGTTCCTCCAAACAAACACCAGACTTGCAATCCCGCCACACAGAGATTACCGTTTGACCCATGCCGGATTTTCACGACAAGCGCTACCGCTACCTCTTTTCCCATCCCCTCTTCGTCCAACGATTGCTCACTTCGTTTGTGGACCAGCCCTTCGTTCAACACCTCGATTTCTCCACCCTGGAGCGGGTAAACGCCAGCTTCGTCTCCCCCGATTTTGAACGGCGTGAATCTGACATCATCTGGAAAATCGCCTTCCAGGGTAAACCGGTCTACATATTCCTTCTGATGGAGTTTCAGTCATCACCGGATCGGTGGATGCCCCTCCGGTTCTGCCGCTATATCGTCGAGCTCTATGAGCTGATTATTCACAGGTCAAATGCACCGTCGGTCCTCCCGGCGGTCTTTCCGCTGTTGCTGTACAACGGTGATGCGCCGTGGAACGTTTCGGAGACCGTAGAGGCATTGATCGAACCGTCAATCCCGGAGAAGTTCATCCCCCATCTTTCCTACTACCCCCTCATCATAAATGCTATCCCCACCGAACAGCTCGAGCGCATCCAGAACGCCGTATCAGCCGTGTTTTTCGTAGAAAACAGCTCTCCAGCTGATCTCATTGTACAACTGGACACCATTGTTGATATATTACAAACAGAAGTTCCGGAAGTGATCGAACGGTTCAGTAACTGGTTCAACAACTTCCTCGAAACACGGGGAATGTTCGAACCGGAACAGTTTTTTCCTATCACAACGGTATCGGAGGTACGAATGATGTTTGCCACCAAACTTGAAGCATACGAAAAACAGCTCAAAGAAAAAGGGCGTGAAGAAGGGCTCGAACGAGGACGCGGTGAGGGTAAGGCGGCGCTGCTGGCGCGACAGCTTAATCGCCGTTTCGAATTATCCCCGGACGAGGTGACTCAAGTCCGGGAGTGCCGT
>JBAYPC010000340.1:0-3495 GCA_041677905.1 Alkalispirochaeta sp.
CCTCCGGATGCGATTTCGGGTGCGAATTCTGGTGATTTCTACCGTTTCGATCCGTTTCATCATCCCTCCCGCGCCTGCATTTCAGGTAAGCACGTATCAGTCGAGCAACGGATTGGAACCGAAGCTGTCCGGCGTACGCCCCTCCGATGTATCTTTGGGCGATCCAGTTGGGTACCCGTCGTCCAGGTTATAGCTCGAACCGTCCAGATTCAGATCAAGAGACAAGTCCAGATTGGGGCCGACAGGAGCGGACGGTCCATCCAGAGAAAAGCCGGCATTTTGCAGGTTGCTCCGTAAACGGTCTACCAGAAGAGGCGTCTGTTCCCGCTCAAACCGTTCGTACTGATCGAACTCAGTCGGCTGACTTCCGGCGATAAACACTTCCCGTATAGTGGGTCCGGTGAAATCAGCGGGGGGCAGAAGACCGGAACGGGCTGAAACGGTGACTTCGACGATCCCATCGGGCCGGACAAACTCGCCCGGCGGCAGGCCCCGGTGAATCTCTTTCATGTACTGGGCCCACACCGGCCCGGCGGTGATAGCGCCGGTCTGGTTGACCCCCAGGCTGGTCGTACCCCCACGGTCAAATCCGAACCACACTGCCGTGGTGTAATACGGCGTATACCCAAGAGTCCACGCATCGGACCAGTTTTGCGTGGTTCCCGTCTTGCCGGCGGTGGGCTGGTCAAAATCACCGGCCACAATCCGGGCGTATCGAAGTGTACCGGTCTGGACGGTCGTCTGGAGCATATCGGTCATGATATAGGCGGCCTGGGGGCTGACTATTTGGCGCGGCCCCCCTGCTCGGCGCTGTTCCCGCAGGAAATCGGCTTCCGGTTCCAGGATGACCCGGCCCGTCTTGTCTTCGATGTACCGTATTGAAACGGGAGTCACTTCGCGACCTCGGTTTGCCAGAGTGGAAAAGGCCTTTGCCATTTCAAGCGGGTTGGTCTGAACAATACCGAGTCCAACCGGGTATTTGGGAACCAGGTTGCGCTGAGTCATGTTTTCTTTGGGAATCCCAAGGAGTGCAGCAGCAGTACTGAGCGCACTGTCAAAGCCTACACGGTGCAGGACCCGAAGGGCCGGGACGTTCATGGAGTGGGAGAGGGCGTAACGTGCCAGAACGGGCCCCTTCCATTCACCACGGTAGTTATTTGGTGCATAGGGTGTTCCGTCGTCATTGGTGAAGACAACCGGCGAGTCGTAGATCATGGTGGCCGGTGTGATGACCTGGTCTTCGATAGCAGCCACGTAGAAGAGCGGCTTAAAGGCGGAACCCGGAGTTATACGGCCGTCGGTAGCACGGTTGAACTGGTTGCGCGATTCAAACTCCCTTCCGCCGACCATGGCAAGTATATGACCGGAGTCATTTTCCAGGGTGATCAATGCCCCTTGAACGGTGGTACGTTTTGACTGAGCCTCGGTCTGGGCGTATGCCATTCGTGTGACCTGACGTATGCCTTCCTGTTCATCCGGAACAAACATCATCGTCATGATGTCCAGAACCGGGTTGATATGACGCTGGAACTGCTGTCTGGCGCGCTGGCGCTGCTTGGCGTCACCTACCCGGAGATCGGGCAGGTTGAAGCCCAGGGAGAGGAGATCGATAACCGGAACGAGGTCATCGCCGTAGACAACCCGGGTTTGTGTGTTTTGCTGGTAGATGCTGTTGGCCCGGGTGATACCGGTGCGTACATACCGATCAGCGGCTTCCTGGAAGTCAAGATCCAGAGTTGTATGTACGACAAAACCGTCCTTGTTTATATCCAGAGTCCCCAGAAGGTACCGGTTTTCCAGCTGGTAGCGCACGTATTCCGAGAAAAACGGTGCCCGGTCTTCCCGTTCGTAAAAAGCGGTGGACGTATTGGACCGAGTAAAATCGTAGGTGCTCCAGTATTCGTCAAAACTCAGGTCGACCATATCCTGAGTGGAATATCCGAGGTCCACCATCTGATTCAGCACGGTGCGCTGCATTGCCCGCGCCTCGTTGGGCTTTCTGATGGGAGAGTACATGGACGGGTTTGCCAGCTGTATGACCAGCATTACCGATTCGGCGACGGTGAGCTCCCGGGCGGAATGACCGAAGTAGAACTGGCTTGCCGCCTCAACCCCGTAGTTCCCGTGTCCAAACCACATACGGTTCAGATATTGTTCCAGGATTTCGTATTTGGTGAACTGTCGTTCAAGCTGAAAGGCCCACCAGAGTTCTTTGAGCTTCCGGGCGATCGAGATATCCGTGCGATCGGTATACAGATTACCCGCCAGCTGCTGGGTAATAGATGATCCGCCGGAGAAGTACTGATTTGTCAGAACGTTCCACGCCGCCCGGGCAGTGCCGCGAAAGCTGAAACCGCCGTGTTCAAAAAATGTCTGGTCTTCCCGGGTTATCAAGGCGTATATGAGGTGCCGCGGAAGATCATCTATCGAGACAAGTTCCCTGTTCTCATCAGAAAAGAACTCTGTAATGAGCCGACCGTTCCGATCCAGTATCTGAGACGGAAGGGCCGTGGCGCGGGTATCAGTGTCATGAAGGTTGCCAGTGTTTTTTACCGACGCTATTGCTATACCGGTTGCAATCCCAAGGCCAATAACGGCAAGACTCAGGAATACAAACAGCGTCCAGAGTATAGTGCGCCATCGTTTAGTCATCGTACAGACTGTAAGGAGGAACCCCTTCATTTGTCAACGCCTACCGCCGATGGATGTCGCTTATCTGGTGTCGCTTATCTGATGCCGCTTCTCGGGTATCAGGGGTGGAAATAAAAAAATGGCCGGTTCGGCAGAACCGGCCAAGAGTATCGGCACCAGAATAGTGAACTGGGAGGGGAACTATTACCGCCACCGATACATTACTTATCGTCTCTTCTCAGAGAAGGTTTAATTCTGTTTTAACAAAATATCAAGGTCAACACCTAATTGGTAGTCACCGTTTGGTTCCAGGTAGACTTTTTTGCTCAGTGAAAAATCTCCAAGGCGGATTAAAAGTGTGTGTTCCCCCGATTCGACGGAGATTTCAGAAGGAGATATCAGTTCACCGTTCCAGAATACCTCTGCGACGGAAGGGACGTTGATACGTACCGTTGCGCGAGGACGGCGGATGATCAGAGTTTCTTCCCGCACCCGTCCCCGTTCAATGCCCACGTTGGCAGTATAGGAAAGATAGTCCCCGGCGTGGGCGGTAAGGCGATAAATACCGGGGTCAAACTCCTGTATCACCTCAGGCTTAACGGTACGTCCATCGACTTTGATCTCGAGAACCTCAACGGCCTGGGGAATCGCATCTTCATCGCCCCCCAGGTGTACTATCAGCCCTCCCTTGGGGCGAAGAACCGGTGCCAGACGCAGAGAAAACACGGTGTCCAGCAGTTCCTGGGACATCCCCTTGGCGGTTGGGACGATCTGGACTCCGATAGCTCCGATTTTGGGGTCGACATCGGTAATGAGTTGGGTTCCCGCCGGTACAACCTGCCGTTCCGCACCGGAAAAGGAAAC
>JBAYPC010000341.1:0-3491 GCA_041677905.1 Alkalispirochaeta sp.
AGACCGTGAGACGGCAGAAATACTTGCCGCAGAATACGGCTGCAAGGTCAATGTCGTCTCTCTTTATGAGGAAACGCTGATCGAGTCAGGCAAAGATCTTGCCGAAGACCTGGAACCACGGTCTCCGATTGTCACCGTAATGGGCCACGTCGACCACGGTAAGACAAAACTGTTGGACGCGATCCGTTCTACCCACGTAGTAGACGGTGAACACGGCGGAATCACCCAGCATATTGGGGCGTATCAGGTCCAACTGGATCAGGGTACACTCACCTTCCTGGATACTCCGGGACATGAAGCGTTTACTCTGATGCGGGCCCGGGGCGCCCAAGTGACCGATATAGTTATTCTTGTAGTCGCCGCAAATGACGGTGTAATGCCCCAGACTCGGGAGGCAATAGCCCACGCCAAAGACGCGGGCGTTCCCATTATCGTCGCCGTCAACAAGGTAGACCTGCCTGAGGCTAACGTGGACCGGGTCAAGCAGCAGTTGTCTGAAGTAGACCTTATTCCGGAAGACTGGGGCGGTCAGACTCCCGTTGTCGAGGTCTCGGCCCTTCAGAAACTCGGTATTGACGATCTCCTGGAAACGGTTCTTCTACAGGCCGAATTGCTGGAACTGACGGCCAATTTTAACCGTAATGCCGAAGGAAAGGTCATCGAAAGTAAGATCGATCCCGGTCGTGGTACCGTCGCATCTGTTCTTATCGAGCGGGGAACCCTTCATATCGGAGATTCTTTTGTGGCCGGTATCTATCCCGGTAAAGTTAGGGCCATGTTTAACGACCGAGGTCATCGCGTCGAAGAAGCGGGGCCGTCGATGCCGGTTGAAATCCTCGGCTTTGATGGAATACCTGATTCAGGTGATCCATTCCAGGTTACCGACGACGAGAAATCCGCCCGACAAGTCGGTGCCAAGCGTCAGGAACTCAAACGCGTAGAAGTGGGCAAGAATGTCAAGAAAGTGACCCTTGATAACCTCTACGACAGTATTCAGGAAGGCGCCGTCCAGGAACTGAAAGTCGTTATCAAAGGTGATGTCCACGGTTCGGTTGAAGCACTTCAGAACGCACTGGAAGGGCTGAGTACTTCAGAGATCCGGTTGGTTGCCATTCATGCGTCGGCTGGGGCAATAAACGAGGGCGATGTTATGCTCGCGTCGGCTTCCTCAGCAATCGTCGTTGGTTTTCACGTACGGGCAACGCCCCGGGCGCAGCAGCTTGCTGAACGCGAAAAAGTGGAAATCAAGAAGTACAGCATCATATACGACGCAGTCGAAGACATCCGGTCTGCAATGGAGGGTATGCTTGCACCGGACCTGCAGGAGCAGACGATCGGCGCAGTGGAAGTCCGCGAGACGTTCAAGGTGCCAAAGATCGGAATTGTCGCCGGGTGTTACGTCACTGAGGGCAAGGTACAACGCAAGGCAAACGTTCGGGTCTTCAGGGACAACATCCGGATTCACGAGGGAACGATCTCCTCACTCAAACGGTTCAAGGACGATGTGCGTGAGGTCGAGACCGGCTATGAATGTGGTATTGGAATCAGCAATCTTCAGGACGTGCAGGTTGGCGACACTCTGGAGATATATGTAGTCAATGAAGTTGCCAAGAAGCTTGGATCCTGATGGACGAGACTCGGCGAGCGCGTCTTTCTCAGCGTATTCTGCAAGAGTTGAGCGAGCTGCTCCTGCGCGGTGAGATTAAAGATCACCGTGTGAGCAGCCTCGTTTCCTTCAGTTATATCAAACTGGCCAAAGACGGCAGTACTGCACGGATCGGGGTTTCATCGATTCTGGACTCCCGAAAGGTGGATGCGGCGGTAGAAGGGTTCAATTCGGCCGCCGGTTTTCTCCAGTCCCGCCTTGGCAAAGTGCTGCGCACACAGGTGACCCCACGGCTCCACTTTGTAGCCGATCACAGTATCGAAGAAGGGCAGGGGATCATACGTATAATCAATCAACTTGAGATATCCGACGATGAACAGCGGGATTCTACTGCTGGACAAACCGACGGGGAGTAGTTCCGCAAAGGCTCTGTACCCGGTCAAACGTACCTTCCCGGGGAGTAAAGTCGGACACACGGGAACGTTGGATCCGTTTGCGTCGGGTCTTCTGGTGGTACTCATAGGACACGCGACCAGGTTATCCCGTTATTTTCTCAAACTCGACAAAAAGTACACAGCCACCATGAAGCTCGGCGAAGAAACGGATACTCTGGACCGAATGGGGACTGTTACGGATAGGGCAGAACTCCCCGATCCCAACCGGATGCAGGCGGAAATTCACCGTTTCAAAGGGACTATTGTACAACAACCACCCCGATATTCGGCTCTGAAAGTGCAGGGGAAGCGGGCCTACCAGCTCGCCCGACAGGGAATCGAGCCCGAACTGGCGCCTCGGCAGGTATCCGTCTACAGTCTTTCCCTGTCGCCCATAACGTGTGCCGACCTTGCCGGGTTGCCCTCCCGCTATACCCTGGAAGTACACTGTGGAAGCGGAACGTATATCCGTGCGCTGGCTCGGGATATTGGACTGGCCGTCGGCAGCCGTGCCTTTTTGGAAGAACTACGGCGAACTCAGGTTGGGCCCTTCACTGTAGCCGAAGCCCATCCGGAACGACTTATCACCATCCCGGATGCCCTCCGCCGCCTTGGTACAATTCCGATAGTACCGGTTGATGCCGGTGAATCCGACTGCCTCCGGCTGGGCAAAGCTCTGGATCACTGCCTTTCAACGTGGACCAAGGACCATTTGGAGAGCCTTAGCAAGGCCGGGGACCATAGCATGGCCGGTGAACCCGACTCTTACTACGTTCTTTTGGTCGACTCCCGAGATCGAGAAGTCGCCCTGATAGAAGATCTCCGCCAAAAATCGACCGGGCCTAAATGGCGGTATACAGCGGTCTTTTCAACAGGGAATCTCCAGTGAAAAAGACCCTTCCCCTTGCCGTAGCTCACTGGGACGATCCAAACGATCCGCCTCACGGCTCGTTCACCTCCAGCCCCGTCAGCTTGGCCGTGGGTGTCTTTGACGGTGTTCATCTGGGGCATCAGGAGTTGCTCAAACGCGCCTACGCCAATGCCCGGCAGGTGTCCGGCGGTATTCCTGCGGTACTGACGTTTGATCCTAATCCGGCCCGGTTGATACACCCCCATACCTACCCGGGAGACCTGTCGACCCGGAACCTGCGGTTTGAGTTCTTTGCCCAGGCCGGTATAGAGCAAGTTGTCCTGGTGCAGTTCAACCAGGATTTTTCTAACCTCAGAGGTATCGATTTTCTGGAGAAAATCATCCATCTTTTCCCCTGTCTGGAATCTATGGTAGTCGGATTCAACTTTCATCTTGGCCACAAACGGGATGTCAATGTGGATCGACTCTCCAGGTGGATGGCTGAACGCAGCGTCAGGGTTGACATCGTGCCCGCGCTAAAAGATAATAACAGATCTATCAGTAGCTCCCGCATCCGTCATGCCGTCGCGGTTGGGGATCT
>JBAYPC010000342.1:0-3485 GCA_041677905.1 Alkalispirochaeta sp.
GCCGACTCTGTAGCAGAGACGATGGATAAAGCCCTCGCCATAGCGACCTCCGAGCGCCCTGGCCCCGTCCACATTGGACTCCCCGACGACCTGGGAAGCAAAATCGCGTCGGCGTCGGCCGGTACGTCCGGCACCGCAGGCACCGTCGGCACCGAAAGCCCCCCCCACGCCACGCCGGCTCCGAGTGACGCCGCCCTTACCGCCATGGAAAAGGCATTTCAGGGGGCAAAGCACCCCATCCTGGCCGTTGGTATCGGCGCCGTCCGAGCGGGTGTGAGTGATACCATTCGCCGGCTTGCTGAGCGCCACAACATCCCCGTGGTACTGACCCCCATGGCCAAAGGGATGGTCACCGAAGACCATCCGTCCTACGCCGGTGTCCTTTTCCACGCCCTCAGCGACAGAGTTGCAGAAACCCACAAACAGGCCGATCTCGTCGTTGCCGCCGGCTACGATCCGGTGGAATTCAACTTTGAAGACTGGATGCCGGCGGCAAAACTGGTAAACATCGACACCGTCGCCGCCGATATCGACCAGGTTGAGTACCCTGAAGTACTGAACGTCATCGGTGCAATAGAACCGGCACTGAAACACCTGCTGAAACTGGCCCCCATACAATTCTCCTGGGACATGAAAGCGCTGGAACAGCGTAAAAAAGAGATGATGGCCCAGTTCACTCCGGACCCGGCAGTCTTTGGACCAGTCGCAGTTCTCAAGGCACTGCGGGACAAACTGCCCGCCGACGGTATCATGACCTGCGACGTCGGTGCCCATACCCACCTGATCGGACAGATGTGGCCCACCCCGGCGCCGTACACCCAGATCATGGACAACGGCTGGTCCTCTATGGGATTCGGCGTACCCTCCGCCCTGGGAGCCAAAGTAAGCCGACCTGACAAAGAAGTAGTCTGTGTCACCGGAGACGGCGGATTTCTCATGATGGCCGGTGAGATGGCAACGGCCAAACGCATCGGAAAACGGATCGTCTTTGTGCTGTTGTCGGACCGCAGCCTTGAACTCATCAACCTGAAACAGCAGAACAAAGGCTTTGACGGCTATGGAACGGCACTGTACGAAACACAGGACGAACCACTCTATGCCGATTCGGTTTTTGACGTTCCCGTTATTCAGGCCACCAATGCAACGGAGTTTGACCAAGCTCTGGACACCGCCTTCGCCGCCGACGGACCGACAGTCGTCCAGGCAATTATCGATCCATCGGATTACAAACGGTTAATCATGAAAAAACACAAATGAGGCACCATACCATGTGTTCCGCAAACCGGTGAAAATGGGGTAGTATCACCGGTACAACACCAACAACGGAACAGGAGCATACCCTATGGACATCAAGGAGACGGCTTTCCTCAAAGTTCTGGCTGATCTTTCCTTCCCCGAGAAGAAAGTAGTGATGAATCCCAACGACGGATTCGACCTGGGTCTGATTGTGTCCGATGCCACCGTCGAACTGCACTACGGAGAGAGCCCGGCCACCCTCGAGACAACTACACGACCGATATTCGGCAACATCTACCAGAAAAACGAGTGTAAAGTCGGTACAGTTGAACTCTCCACAAAAGCGGTACAGACCATGGGCAGCCCCAAACTGGTTCGCCTCCATCTGATCCACGCCGAACCGTATCCAAAAATTCTCATAGAACCGCAGTGAGACAACCGAGCGCCCTTGATCCGGTGTTATTCCCTTAGTACACTGGGGCGACTGCCAGAAAAGGAGAGGACCATGCAAGGTTATCAACAGGATCAAGGGTACATCGACGCGCTGGGCTCCTATCTCTCCGGCGATTGGGACCGGGCCGAGACGGCCTTTGCGGCTCTGGATAAAAAGTACCCCGATGAGGTGTTTATCAAACTGCTCCGCGGTAATATCGACTACTCCCAGGGTAACCTGGACATCGCCATCCAGCGGTATCAGGAAGCGATCGACATCAAACCGACCGGCAACGTCTACTACAAACTGGGCGTGTGCCTCTACCGGATGGGCAAACTCAAACGCGCCCTGGAGGCATTCCAGAAAGTAGCTGCCATGGGCAGCCAGTCCCACGCAATGGCCCAGTACTTCGTCGGCCTTATCGAGTTCTTCCTCGGTGATGACGAGAACGCATCCACCGCCTTCGAGCAGTTCCGCGTCGCCTCACCGGAATCCATGATCGCCAACTTCTACCTCGCCCAGTTACGAATCAAACGTAAAGAGTTTGACCATGCCCTGAACCTCCTGGAAGAACTGGTACAGCAGACCCCCAATTTCGCCGAAGTACACTACATGCTTGGAACCGTCCAATACGGGTTGCACAACAACACCGAAGCGATAAAGTGTTTTCAACGTGCGCTGGAGATAAACCCCGCGGACGAGAGAAGCAAAACAAAACTGACGCTGCTGACCGACGTTCAGTGGCCATAGGGAGAAAATGATGAAAAAGTACGTTTGTGACATGTGCGGGTATATCTACGACCCCGCCGAGGGCGATCCCGACAACGACATCCCACCGGGAACCGCCTTTGAAGCGCTGCCGGAAGACTGGGTATGCCCCGTGTGCGGCGCCGAAAAAGACGAGTTTTCCGTAGAAGAAGATTAGACCAACCAGCCGCCCGTCGATACACGCCGCCCCACCGGGGCGGTTTTTTTATGCCCATCCAAATTCCAACCATCCGAATTCCGGACATGTACAAGAACCATCCGGTTCCGCAGAGTACCTCAAATCACCGCCGGTTCCACCCGGATCGGCAGGGAACCACCTTATATGGGTTGACAACAACACCGAAGCATCCAAATATTCTGACCGTGCGCCGAAACACAAATCGGCGGACGAAAGAACACAAATACGCCCGTCGGTGTCGCCCACCGCCGGGCGGCTACAAGGGAGAGAGCTATGCAGAAGTACGTTTGTGACATTTGTGGCTACATTTACGATCCCGCAGAAGGTGATCCCGACAACGAAGTACCTCCGGGAACCGCATTTGCGGACCTGCCCGAAGACTGGGTATGCCCCGTGTGCGGCGCCGAGCAAGACGAGTTTTCACCGATCGACTAGATCAGGCAGGCGGGCCGACCGCCGGTGCGGTCCGTCAGGGCCGCACCGACACCATTTGCTTCATCACGGAATTTCGTGCATCGTCGCCGAGAAGATGTCCCCATGCGCGGCGGTGATCGCCGCAAGGGCGTCGGCCGTGAGGGGTGATTCTATCTGGATGTTTGCGCACGCACCGTCACCACCGTGGAAGAGAACGTTTTCCATTGAGTCGACGTTGATCTGGTGCTCCTTGATCACGTGCAGCACCGATGCAAGGACACCCACGCGGTTGCGGTGGTGAACTGAGACGAGGTACCGGGCGGGGGTCTGTTCCATCCTGTTGACGACGTTGGGTACTTGCCCGGTAGAGAGGTAGGTGGTGATGATACGCACAACTTCGTCGGCCACGGCTAACTGAGCCTGTTCGGTGGATGCGCCGATGTGGTGAGTACCGTA
>JBAYPC010000343.1:0-3483 GCA_041677905.1 Alkalispirochaeta sp.
CGGCGTCTGCAGGAAATGGTTGTGGACCTGAGGGAGCTACCGCCTGAATACGACGTTACCATCTATTATCTTCAGCCCTTTAATATAGAGCGCAAGACCCGCTGGTTTGATCCAGGGTCTGTTCGGGGGGAATGGTTTGATCCGTGCATCCCCCTTCCTGTGACACGTCACGAGAGGGTGCAGCGGTACGATCTCTCGGCGGGCAGAGGCGTGGACCGGGAAAGTGCGTACTTTCTCCTGGAAATCCGGGCTCCCCGGGGAAGCTCCCGTCGGGACGGTCTTATCCGGGTGCATGTGACGTCGGATGGTGCCGGTGTCGCTTCGTTTCCGCCTCTGGCAGTCAGACCATTCGCCTTCGATCTGCCGAACGAGCACACTCTTCCCCTGTTGGCCGGAATTGTACCGGGGGATGTCTTTGATCTGCACCGGACCTATGGGCTTCTGCCGGAGGATGAAGGGGAGCTCTGGCTGCGGTACCTTGCCCTTTTGCGGGAACACCGGATCGTCCCCTATGACCCATCGCCGGAAAAGCAGTTTACCTGGGAGTCCTTTGAGTCGATCTCTCTGCCTCTGTATCGCGGTGAGCTGACCCCTGACGGCGTGCCTGCACCGGCCATTCGCTTTCCCCGGAATCGTATTGACCCAGGGTTACCCGACGGGGTGGCCGAACGAACGGCCTTTTTCCGCCAAATCGCCGATCGCCTGGGCCGGGAAGGTATGCTGGACCGCTCCTTTTACTACGTCGACGACGAGCCGTTGATGGGCGACTATACGCGGCTTATCGCGGATGCCCAGGAAATTGGTGCAGTTGTTCCCGAGGTGAGACGCCTGGTTACCGAGTCCTGGAATCCCCAGCTGGCCGGGCTTGTAGATATCTGGTGTCCCGACATCGCCATGTTGAACCAGCCGGTACCCTTCTTTCCTCTTTTTGGAAAAGGTTCAGGGTTACAGCCGGACTTTCAGATGAACCCTGATGTCGATGTCTATCGGAGTGAGCTGGAGGCGGGCCGGGAACTCTGGCTGTATACGTGTACCTCCGCCCAGTATGCAGACCTACCCAACCTTTTTATCGATGCACCCCCGGCGGCAAGCAGGATTATCCCCTGGGTGGTTCACCGCTATCACGCTACCGGAATGGTCTATTTCCGGGTCACTCAAGCGTATAAAAAGGGAAACAACCCCTGGAAAAACCAGTACTACTTCAACGCCAACGGTGACGGTACCCTGGTGTATCCGGCGGTCCCTGATTTTCCCTGGTCCGACGGACATGGTGTGGTGGCGTCGTTACGGATGAAGCTGCTCAGAGACGGTCTTGAAGACTACGAGTATCTGGTCCGACGTAGTGATCGGGGCGGTAACGCCGGCGATGATATCAGCGCAGAGTTGGTTCCGACGACCACATCCTGGGAACATGACCTGTCGAAGATAGTGGCCGCTCGCAACGCCGTGGGCGACAATATTGCGGTTGCCGTCCAAGGGGACCTCCCCCGGGGGAGTACATCCTTCAACCAGGTCTCCCAGCCGTCGTTGACATTTGACTACTGGTATATTCCCCCTTTTGCCATAGGTAACGGGGCGGGTGGTGAACCGGCGAGTTTTCTCGTTCCCTCCTACCGCCATTTGCTGGCATCCTCTCTGGATACGGGTCGACGTCAGGCGACAGTCGCCACCCGGGGGCGGTGGCAAGCCTACCTCCAGATTGGTCCCGTCCTGGGTTTGAAGGGAGATACATTCCAATACGGCGGGTATTCTGCTATTGGGTGGACCGTTTCACCGGAGACCGCCCGGAGACTCAACCGCAACTGGCTGATTCCCTACGTGGGGATAGAAGGAGGGGTGATTTCCGGGAACGACGGCAGTCGGACGGTAACGGGCTTTGCCGGGAGTATTCTGGCAGGTCTCCATCTGTGGTCCACTCCGCGGACCTCCCTGAGTATAGGAGGGGCATGGACACATACTACCACCGAGGCCGTCCCGGTTGCTTTCCGCGGATCCGTCTCCTTTGACTTTGTCTTGGACTCAGACTGATCGTGGGTTCATGGACTCTCCGTCAGGGTGGAACTGCATCCCCGTGTGTGGCATAGTGATGGCTACTCATGAAGATTTTACTCACCGGTATTGCCGGTTTTATCGGATTTCACATAGCCGGACGGTTGCTTGAGCGGGGCGACGAGGTTGTCGGTATTGATAACATAAATGACTACTATGACGTTGACCTGAAACTGGGACGACTAAGTGAGCTTGGTATCACCCCCGCTATTGCGGACAAGAGTACCCGGTATACCAATCTCCATTTTGTAAAAATGGATATGGAAGACCGAGATGGTCTAAAGGAACTCTTAGAGGCCGAGCGTTTTGACTGTGTGATCCACCTGGCGGCTCAGGCGGGGGTGCGCTACTCTCTGACCAACCCCCATTCCTATATATCCAGCAACGTGGAGGGCTTCCTCAGCCTCCTGGAGGCGGTGCGGCACGCCCCCACTCCGGTGGAGCACCTGGTCTATGCATCGTCCAGTTCTGTCTACGGCCTGGAAACGGAACAGCCCTTCCGGGAGGATATGGCGGCAGATCAACCGGTCAGTTTGTACGCCGCGACAAAGCGCAGCAATGAGCTTATGGCCCACAGTTACGCCCATCTCTACGGTCTTCCCATCACGGGCCTGCGTTTTTTTACCGTCTACGGCAGTTGGTACCGCCCGGATATGGCCTTGTACCGTTTTGCCGACGCCATGACCGCCGGAAAACCCATACAGATTTACAACTACGGCAAGATGGAGCGGGACTTCACCTATGTGGATGACATTGTAGAAGGGATAATCCGTGTATTGGACCGTCCTGCTACAGGTACGCCGCCGTACAGGGTTTACAACATCGGCAACGGTGCTCCTGTACCGCTGATGGAACTGGTCAAGGCCCTTGAAGAAGAAATGGGTATAACCGCGGAGAAAGAGATGCTGCCGATGCAGCCCGGTGACGTGACGTCCACCTGGGCAGACTGCACCGCGTTACAGCGGGACACCGGGTATCGCCCGGACACCCCTGTGCGGGACGGGGTCAAACAATTTGTGGAGTGGTACAACCGGTACCATCGATAACCAGTACCACCGCGGATAAGGATAGAAAATGGAAATGCACCAAATTGTACAACAGATGATCCGGGCGGCTTTGGCCGCCGGAAGCGAAATAATGGACGTCTACGGCGGCGAGTTTGGAGTGGAACTCAAGGATGATGAGAGCCCCCTTACCGAGGCGGACCGCCGCAGTCACGATACAATTGAAACGATACTGAAGGCGGCTATGAACGCCGGGCAGGTGGAGAAGCTGCCTGTACTGAGTGAAGAGGGAGTCTTGATCGCCCATGCCGACCGGGCCGGCTGGGAGCGCTACTTTCTCATTGATCCCCTGGATGGCACCAAGGAGTTTATCAAACGAAACGGTGAGTTTACCGTGAATATCGCCCTGATGGAGCGCGATACGGCACCG
>JBAYPC010000344.1:0-3431 GCA_041677905.1 Alkalispirochaeta sp.
CGACGAAAGCCCCAAAGAGAGAAACGTGCGGTAGTCCAGACTCAACCCCAGAAGCGCAATAGCCCACGTCAGCACCTTCTTTTCACTGAACTTGATCCCCCCCTGAAACACCACCGGACTCCCCATAAGATTCCCCGCGACCAGCCCCAGCAGAATCGCCAGAGTCACCCCGTCCAACGGTATAAACGACAGCCGAGACAGACCAAACGCCGCCATCCCCACCACAACACAGAGAAGTATCCCTGGACCCACCTTTTTGAATGTTCCCATTTTTCTGCAATCCTTAAATTTGAACTTCGTTCTGGAGAGTTACTTCCCCGGGGAAAGAAATGCGGCAACCCGGATCGGATCGCCGGAAAGAACCTCGCTGGTAACCGCCTCATCGGTGCGGTAGTAATCCGGCTTGCCGTACCGCCCGTCGGCCTCCAGGCGGTAGACCATTACCCACCGAGCATCACCGTTGACAATCCAGTACTCCCGCACCCCGTGCCGCTCGTACAGCGCCAGCTTGTCCGTCTGGTCCTTGTAGCTCGTAGAAGGAGAGAGAATCTCAACCACCAGCGTCGGCGCACCAAGAGCACCCCTGTCGTCCAGACGGGCAGAATCACAGAACACCGAAATGTCCGGCTGGACAACCGTAGAGACCGACTCGTCCGCCCCGCCCTCCGGGTGGTCAGGAAGCCGCACATCAAACGGAGCCACATACGTTTCGCATGGACTGTCGTCCGTTCTGTCCGCTATAAGCCGAAAGAGCAAACCAAGTATCTTCTGGTGAGAGCGACGTGGTGCCGGACTCATGTCCCAAGCAACACCGTCAATCAACTCCCACCGTTCACCCTCCGGCCACTGAAGATAATCCGCGTACGTGTACCCACCCGTTTGCGCCTGTGGTAGTGCCATAATACGCCTATTATACCACCTCGTTGTACTCACCAAAAGAGTGGACCTTCCAGCGCACCCGAGTAGGAACAACCTCTACATGAACCAGACTCGGGTCGTTCTCATCGTCAAAGAGCCCCTTTGCTCCAGGGTGCAGCCGCAGCAGCTCCCGCTTCTTCTCAGTACCCCCGGTAATATCGGCAACACCGGTCACCCGCAGATGATTACGCTGACTGTCCACCCAGCACAACTCCACCCGACCGTCCTGCTGCAACTCTTTCACCTTCCCGCTGACATTCACCGTGGAACACCAGAATTTGAAATCATCAGTGACCACAAACTTCATCGGCCGCACCCTCGGCTGCCCATCCACCACCGTCGCCATCTGACAGTACCCCGCATCCTCAACAATCTTCCGTACCTTTTCTCGTGACATAGACCTGTCTCCCGTGTGTTTTATTTTCCCCGAAGTGTACCGCCTATCGGCGATCCTGGCGATCCTCGAACTCGCTGAGGCCCGCACGAGTTACCGCACTAGTTACCGACCCTGTTGAGAGCCTCAGGCAACCGTCTCCAGACGGTATCGTTTCAACACGCCTATGATTCGCCGCATCTCATCACCCGTTAATGCGGTTCTGCGCCGAATCTTCGCCTGCAGCGTCTGGATGTTGATACCCGCCTCCCGGGAAATCGCCGAGAGATTGAGAATCGGCGCCAGCTGTGCAAGACGGTCAATAGTAAGAACTACATCGGTCTCAAAGTAATCCAAAATCGGCGCCCCGGCATCAAACCTTTCTTCAAGGTTATCTCTGTTCGTCTTGTTCACGCTAATACGATACGCATAAATTATTATGCATGTCAATTTTTCCATTGGACTTCGGCGGTATAGAGCTTGCTTGCTATATATATGAGGTTCTGGTTCGGCGCCCCGGTAACTGATCGGTCTGGTGACGCTGTTCCGCCTGTCCTATAATTGTGTCATTATAGCGGCACAAGCAAACGTCGGTATGGAGGTTTCACATGTCTAATGCGTCACAAGAACACGGAGATGACAACGCACGCAGGGGATTTTCCAAGCTGGACCCGGATTTTGTGCTTCCCACCCACGCCACGGCAGAGGACTACTGGAGTTGGCCCGAAGATGTGCGGGCTGAGGTGATCGACGGTGTAGTCTATCCCAAATACGTTGATGAACAGGGTATGGCCGCAGCCCCGCTGAACGTTCATCAAGACGTTGTTCTGGAGTTTGCATCGGTCATCTTGCCTGCCCTGCGCAGAACAGAGTGTCGACCGTACATCGCACCCTTCGCAGTGCAGCTTGACGAGAACAGTACCCGCACGGTAGAGCCGGACATCACCGTTATCTGCGATCCTGCGATGCTTCGGGAGCGCGGCTGCGTCGGTGGACCGCCGTGGGTTATAGAGGTCTTATCGCCGACGACCACCCGGACCGACCAGGTAGTTAAACGCGCGGCGTACGAGAAAGCCGGTGTTGAAGAGTACTGGGTGGTCGACCCCGCCGGACGAATCGTGTACATCTCAGTTCTCGGCACCGACGGCGTCTACGGCGGTACCACGATTCACGCCGCTCCGGAGGTGATCGCCCCCCGCCGCTTTCCCGAGCTCACCTTTGATCTGGAACAGATATTCTCCGTTCTCGACCGTGACGGCGAAAGCCGCCAAAGAGATTGCTAAAAAAGAAGGGAAAACAGCGGGGGCTGTGATCTCCGAGCTTGCGAGACGCGGTTTCTACCGGGGTGATATCGCAGTGGCTGAAGGTTCTGTATCGTACAGTCTCCAGAAAGGTGTCCCGGTGTTGGCACCGACCGGCTCCCCGGTGACTGAGGAAACGATACGACAGATTCGAGATTCCGAGGGAATCTGATGCGGGCCCTCTTGGACATCAACGTTGTTATTGCACTTCTGGATTCGGACCACGCGTTCCACCAACGGGCTCACCTGCCGGAGCATCTTGTGGTCCTGTAACGCATGGTGAAACATGGCCCGGCGATCCAGATTGGAGCGGTGGGACAGGGTACGGGACGCTGCAGAACGTCAGTTCAATCTTAAATACGATTTACGACGGCCTGCAGGTACTCCCGGGCAACGGTCTGTTTCCGGAAATCATCCGCCTGGTCCAGGACCAGACGCATCAGCATCGGTTTCATTCAGGCTTCCTCCATCCAGATATCGCGATAAGATGATCAACTGCCCGGAGTGTCTTGGCCGAAGCACTTTTTTCAGCGGTAACGCGTAGATTCTCGGGAAAGGTCTGATGGGAATCTCCGGCAGGAGGCTCACGACGCAGCTCTTGGAGAAAGCCCTCGTCGTCGCTGTTCGGGGTGAGGTACAGAAGATCGACAAGCGCCTTTGCAGGTTCGGCAATCATTGCTGTTACAGGAGCTGGGGGATCGTGGTGAATCCACCGGTTTTAGGCCGTCATCGTCACCACTGTCCACATGATCACAAAACTCACGACGATGCTGATGTTGACCATCGTTGTTGCCAGTCGTGTATCCAGGCCAAACTCGACACTGAAGGGGATGCTGGTC
>JBAYPC010000345.1:0-3425 GCA_041677905.1 Alkalispirochaeta sp.
CAAGAACGGAGTCGGAAGTAACTCCGGCCGGACCGGTCCGAATAATCGACCTGCGGGAGCCCGGAGAAGCGGTGGAGATGGACGCGTTCTTTTTTCCCGATGCCGAGAAGCAACCGTTCGACCGATTTCTTGAAACCCTTACAGAGCTGGACCGAAGGGGACGGTACCTGCTTGTCTGTGAGCACGGAATTCGCAGTCGGCACGTTGTGGACATCATGATCGACGCCGGGTTTGAGCACGTGTCCGATGTGGCCGGCGGATTTGCCGGGCTAAGAGAACGGGTGCGGTAGACGTGGCGCTGACCATCGCCTTTTTTGTGACCGCCGTGATATACGGATCCGTCGGTTTTGGCGGCGGATCCACCTATTCGGCCCTGCTCCTGAGCTCGGCTGTCCCGGTAGCGGCCATTCCTTTCATCAGCCTGCCCTGTAACATCATCGTCTCCGGAACCGGGTTTCTCCGGATGCGGAAAAAAGTGCCCGGTACCAGGATGCTGCGTCTGCTTCTCGTTTCCATGCCGGCGGCGTTGGTCGGTGGTACAGTACCTGTTACCCGAGACCTTTTTCAGTTCCTGCTGGCGGTAGTGCTCCTTCTCGCCGGCATACTGTCTGTCCTGCGGGGACTCCGAGCCGGCGAGTTTCGGACCGTCGGTGGATATTCGGATACCGTCGGTTCCGCGACATTGACCGGACCGGTTGGCCGACAGGTCACCCTTGCCGGAGGTATTATCGGATTTGTCTCGGGTATTGTGGGAATAGGCGGCGGAATCCTGCTTTCACCGGTTCTTCAGCGTGAACAGTCTGTGTCTCCCGGAGAAGTGACGGCCATGTCGGCCACCTTCATCCTGTTCAACTCCCTGTCGGGTTTGACCGGTAAAATTCTGAGGGCCCTGGTCGGTGGAACGGGTATTCCCTGGGATTACCGAACTCTGATACTGGCGGGAGCCGTTGTTTCCGGCGGTGTGATCGGCTCAACCGTTGCAGTTCGGGGACTACCGGCCCAGACGCTGCGAGTTCTGACCGGTGCCCTCCTTGTTCTTGTTGCGGTGCGGTCACTCCTGATTAACTAGAAATGACAGGTCCTTGTTCCGAAAGAACTCGGCGTAGAGCTTGTCGCATCCGCGTATATGCTTTGTCAGCCAGTCTCTGAGGAACTCCATCACCTCAACAGCGACGAAGGCTTTGCCCGCTTTGATGTCGTCCCTGAGCTCTTTGATGCTCTTCACCAGATGGGCGTGCTGCTTTTTCTGGTTGGCACAACCGGCGTAACCGAAACGCTCCATAGCCTCCTCTTCCCGACTGAAATGGAAATTCGAATATTCCAGAAGTGTATCGGTAACGCCGATCAGTTCGTCGCCGGTGATACCGTTTTTCATCGCCTTGTAGAGGTTTCCAATCAGGTCAAAGAGCTTTTTGTGGTGTTGGTCGAATATCTCTACCTCCACGGAGTAGTCCTTCGACCACCGGATGAACGAACCGGACTGGTAAGTCGTCAGAATCTCCACGATCCGCAGGGAGAGGTTCAGTATTTCACTGAAATGATCTTCCACGGTAATCGTCGTTTCATTACCGACGGCAGATAAAGCGCGTTTGATTTCGCCGGCGAGCTCAAATGACTTTTGGTGGGCCTGGGTCAGCTCGCGGAAAACCGGTGGGTCCGTTACAATCGTCTTGCCTTCAACGGTGAGCCATTGCCCCAGTTCACTCCCCTCCCTGTTGGTGATCGCCGCACTGCTTTTCTTTCCGTCCTGGTCAATATAGGCGCGGAGCGTTCCAACCCAGGAGAGATGGCTCAGGATGATCCGGGAAATCAGCAGCCGTTCTCGTGCCTCGCCTGCCTCTCGTATGTCGATCCGGTCCTCTTCTTTTCTGATTCGGTCGATGAGTTTCAGTACCTGTTCGTTGTTTTCGCTGCTCAGGGCGGTAACCCGGTTTGTTACGCCTGTGACGTTTCGACATGCGGCAGCGACAACGTCCATGGACTCCAGAGTCTCGTTTGCAGTTTCCCGTGTTTTGGAAATCAGACGGTTGATATCTTCGGCGGCGTAGCGCATTTCCCCGGTGCTCCCCGATATCGTCAGGGAAGTATCACGGAGGGACTCCGTCGCGATGACGATTTCCCGAGAACCGGCTGAGAGTTCGGCGGTGCCGGCGGATATTTCGGCAAAAGCGGCGACCACTTCATCTACACCGGTCGTGATTTCCCGGAAGACCGCATCGGCTTCACTCCCCGCCAACTTGGCTTCAGAAATATGACCAACCAGCTCAGTGAGACGGGTAGAAATACCGGATGCATTTTGAGCGGTGTTTTCTGCGAGCTTTCGAATCTCCGCCGCTACAACGGCAAACCCGCGTCCTGAAGTTCCGGCGTGGGCCGCTTCAATAGCGGCATTCATGGCCAGCAGATTTGTCCGGGCGGCGATATCGTTGATGACGTCGATCATTGCGTGGACCGCAGTTACGCTGCCGCTGACATCCTCGATCATCCGTTCCGTTGTGATAACGGCACGGCTGCCCCGATCAGTTGCCTGTCGAAGGCGTTCGGCGTGCTCTTTCCGGGCCGATGAAACGGAGGCTACGCTGTCTATAGAGGCGGACATCTCTTCGATGGCCGCGGCGCTTTGCTCGACTACCGAGCGCTGCTGCTCCGTCTGTCTGGCAAGACTTTCAACCGATGCCAGAATTTCTTCGATAGCCGCTGCGCCGTCGGCGACCTGGTCCGAGAGCCGGCTGGTCCGTCGGCGGGCCGTTGTCGTACGGGACGTTATTTTTGCAATAGACGCCAGTGTTTCACCAACCTGACCGGCAAGCTTGCGAGCCGCGCTTTCCGTACCCAGGGCCAGTTGGAAGAGGTCATCGACAAGGGCGGAGGTCTGCCCCACCGACTCAAGACCGGCTTGCTCCGACAGGTGCGACTTCCGTCGCGCTTTGCCAAAGAGAATAAACGACACTGCCCCAAGAGCGATACCAAATACAAGCAGGACCGCAGCAGGTAGTGTTGCGGTCCTGGCCAGGGGTAGGAGAGTAGCACCCGTGCCGGTTAGTATCCCGGCGATTAGAAAAGCTGTCGCCATAAGAATGGTCATAATCGGTGATACTATCAGGGAACCGTTTGTGGTTCCAGCACACCGGCGGAACCTTTTTGGTTCCGTCGGCGTCCGAGGAGGCGCATCCCGTTGAGGATCACTACCATGACCGAAGCTTCGTGAATCAACATGCCGCCGGCCATGTGAACCTGCTGGAAAAGCACACCGGTCAAGAGAGCTGTAACGGTCACCAGGGCAATAACCACATTCTGTCGGATATTTCGCCGGGTTCGTCGCGCAAGGGACAGCGCACGGGGAATCAGTCCAAGGTCATCCCGCATGAGGGCGATGTCGGCCGTCTCAAGGGCGATATCCGTGCCGGCTGCACCCAGGGCAATAC
>JBAYPC010000346.1:0-3409 GCA_041677905.1 Alkalispirochaeta sp.
CGGCGGTTATTGCCTATGACAGCAGAAGGTACTCCCGGGAATTTGCCCTGTCTGCGGCGCTTGTCTTTGCGGGTAACGGGATAAAGGCGTATCTCTTCAGTAATCTGCGGCCGACGCCGGAGCTGTCTTTTGCCGTCCGGGAACTGAACGCTTCGGTGGGGGTGATGGTAACGGCGAGTCATAACCCGCCGCAGTACAACGGGTACAAGGTGTACTGGGGGGATGGGGCCCAGGTGTTGGCACCCCATGACACGGCCATTATCGACACGGTGATGGCGGTCAAGCCCGATGAGATTGTCTCCCTGAGCGAACAGGAAGCGCTGGACAAGGGCCTTCTGGAGTACATCGACAAGGAAATTGACGATAAATTTATCGCCATGGTGAAACGGCAGTCGGTTCAGCCCGATCTACTGAAGGAAAAGGGATCAGAGGTGACGGCGGTGTACACGCCGCTTCACGGTACCGGTGCCATTATGGTGGAACCGGTCCTCAGTCAGCTGGGGGTACATGTGATAACCGTCCCGGAACAGCGGGAACCGGACGGGGAGTTTCCCACGGTTGACTTTCCCAACCCTGAAGAGGCGGCCGCCATGAAGATGGCGTTAGACCTGGGTCGCAAGGAAAAGGCGGACATCGTTCTGGGAACCGATCCCGATGCGGACCGGCTGGGTATCGCCGTGCCTGAGGCCGCCGCAGACGGTGACGGCATGCGTCTGGTGACGGGAAACCAGCTTGGCATTCTCCTGGTCGATTACATTCTCGGGGCCCGAAAGACCCTTGGTACGCTGCCGGAAAAATTCGCCATTGTAACGACGGTGGTCACTTCAGAACTGCAAGACGCCGTTGCCGAGTACTACGGTGCCACCGTCTACCATACGCTTACCGGGTTCAAACACATCGCTGCGATCATGCGTATGCTTGAGGAAACTCCGGGGTCCCCTGAGTTTATCATGGGCGATGAGGAGAGCTACGGGTACCTCATCGGTACGGAGGTCCGGGACAAGGACAGTATCACCGCAACGGTGTTGACCATTGAAATGGCGCTGCACTGGCGCAGCAAGGGAATCAGCGTTCTGCAACGGCTGGAACAACTGTGGCAGCAGTTTGGCTACTGGGAAGAGAACACGATATCGAAGTACTTTGAAGGGCAGGCCGGCAAGGAGATCATGGACGGGGTGATGAGAGACTTGCGCACGGTACCACCGGTGACCCTTGGTGGTTTCAAGGTTGAGAAGATTCTGGACCTCAAGACCGATACGGTGACCTATCCGGCCGGGGGTAAGAAAGCGGCGAAGAGTGAGTCCGGTCCGGGGCTGCCGTCGTCCAACGTCCTGCAGTTTTTCCTGGCCGACGGTTCCAAGGTAAGTGCCCGGCCCTCCGGGACGGAACCGAAGATCAAGTTTTATTTAAGCTGTCACTCCGCGCCGGGTATGGAACTATCGGCGGCCAAAGGGGAGGTTCAGGGCAAGATCGAGATAATAGGAAAGGACATCTACAAAATTATCTCAGACGCCGAAAACAGCGGTGCCTCCGGGAAAGGTGCGACTCGGTGATCGTTGATACGACACGCGGTGTGACGGAGTTCACGTTTGTCGCCTTTGACTTTGAAACGACGGGGCTCCATCCGGCGGTTGACCGGGTGGTCGAGTTTGGTGCGGTCCGTTTTACGGTGGGGCAGGAACTTGCAGAGTTTGGAGAGCTTGCCAATCCGGGAATGGTTATCAACGCAGATGCTGCCCGGGTCAGCGGTATTACCGACGCCATGGTGGCCGGTAAGCCGCCGGTGGAGCAGGTGCTTCCCCGGTTCATGGAGTTTGTTGGAGACGCCATTCTGGTGGCCCATAACGCCGAGTTTGACACCAGTTTTCTCCGGGCGGAACTGCAGCGCAGCGGCCGTCGGACCGTTGAAAACCTCATAATCGACACGCAGACTCTGGCGCAGAAAGCCTTTCCCGGCAAGAGGAGTTACTCCCTGCAGAACCTGGTGGAGATGCTTGGCATTCCCTCCAACACCGCACACCGTGCTCGGGACGACGCCCGGCAGTGCATGCGGTTGTTTGAGCACTGTGTCCAGGCTTTGAGTTTTATGGGTGACCTGCCGCTGTCGGATGTTCTGACGTGATTGGTCTTCCTTCGTGACCGGTCGTCGTCAACCGGTGTAGTTATACATGGCCCGACATATCCACGGCATCGTCTTTGCTGCAGTTGCGTTCGTCTCCGTTTCATCCATTCTGGTCCGTTTAAGCGTTGCCCCCTCCCTGGTAATTGCGGCGTGGCGTATGATTATCGCTGCGGTACTTCTGGCGGGTGTACCGTTGGTTTTCCGAGAGGGGCGAGACGGAGCGGTCAAGATGTCTCGCCCGTCGGTTCGCGATGTTCTGCTCCTCATTGCAAGCGGTATTTTACTTGCACTGCATTTCGCCGCCTGGGTTACGTCTCTCTCTCTGACCAGCGTCGTCCATTCGACGGTTCTTGTGACCGCCCATCCTGCTATTGTCCTGGTCGCGTCGGCGGTGATCTTCCGGCAGAAGGTGGACCGGAAACGGCTGGCGGCGACGGTAGTGGCTCTCGCCGGTGCGGTTCTTCTCGCCGGCGGCGGCAGTGTCAGTGGACGGCAGCCGACACCGGTGGGTGACCTGTTGGCGTTCGCCGGGGCTGTGGCTATCGCCGGGTATTTTATCATCGGTGGTTATCTGCGTCGTTCGCTTTCGGCCGGGTGGTACAACAGTACCGTTCACGCTGTTGCCGCGGCGGCCCTTGTCGGTGCGACGGTGGTGTTTGGTCAACCCCTGGGGCCGTACCCTCTGCGGGAATACCTGATCTTTGCAGCACTGGCGGTGTTCTGTACGATCCTGGGGCACAGCATGCTCAACTGGGCGTTGAAATACGTTTCTGCATCGGACGTGTCGCTGGCCGTCCTGCTGGAACCGGTGTTTGCCTCCATTCTGGCGGCAATCCTGTTTCACGAAATTCCCGGGGGGCGTACCGTCCTGGGGGCCGTTGTCGTCCTGGGGTCGCTGGCCTATGTCCGCGTTTCCCAACGCGAGTAATTATCTGTACTTTCCATACGGGAGGTACTGATGAGATTAAAATCACTGACATTCCGTAACCGTAACCGTAACCGTAGGCGTGATGGTTCTCGTATGACCTGGACGCTGCTTCTGTTCGCGCCGTTCGCGCTCTTCGTTCCGGCGAAGGCCGACCACCTCGCGGCACAACAGTTCTCCGACCGGATCGTTGCCGAAGAGGACAGTTCGTTGGGTCCCCTCGCATTGCGAGAGGTCGTGACCGGTCTTGACCATCCATGGGCCGTGGCGGTTCTGCCGAACGGTGACTTTCTCATAACCGAGCGGCCCGGCCGGCTTCTCTACGTCGCCACCGGCGGTGACCGGCACATCAGCGTCGTCGA
>JBAYPC010000347.1:0-3394 GCA_041677905.1 Alkalispirochaeta sp.
ATCCGCACAGTCTTAAGACCCGGCGTCTGGGGTCGGTTGTGGCGGTAGAAATACACTTTCGTGTAGACGGAGGTATCACGGTCAGAGAAGGGCACCTAAGGGCAAGTGAAGTGGAACGGAGAATACGGGAACGATTCGGGCCGGAAACGACGGTTATTACCCACGTAGAACCTGAAATTCCACAGTCTGAAAAACGATATACTGTGAAGTAATTCACAAAAAACAAAACACAAATATATGTTGCATATTTTGGAGGTTACATGAGTGAGAAGATAAGGATTGTTATCCTTGGTGGAGGTTATGCCGGCGTCGAGGCGGCCAAACAGCTGTACAAGCGTTACAAGCGTCGCGAAGACGTTGAAATAACGCTGATCGACAAAAACCCATACCACACTTTGATGACCGAACTGCACGAAATAGCGGGGTCCCGGACGGAACCGGAGGCGGTGCAGATCAGTTTCAAGAAGATTTTCGGCGGTAAACGGGTGAAGGTCGTCATCGATGAAATTGTCGGTGTTGATTTTGACGAAAAAGTGCTGAAGTCCAAAGAATCAACCTACAGCTATGACTATCTGGTTATCGGCGCCGGTGGTGCACCGGAGTTCTTTGATATTCCCGGTATTCAGGAGAACAGTTTTACCCTGTGGTCTCTTGAAGATGCCATCCGGATTCGGACGCATGTGGAAAACCAGTTCAGGGCAGCGGCAAAAGAACCCAATGCCGACAAACGACGACAGATTCTCAACTTCACAATTGCCGGTGCCGGTTTTACCGGAGTTGAGTTGGCCGGTGAGCTTTTGGAACGCCGTGACGTACTCTGTCCTAAATACCACATCGATCCCGATGAAGTGCGAGTACTGATTATCGAGGCGAAGGACACAATACTCCCGATTTTCCACGGCAAGACCAAGGAGAAGGCGGAAAAACGGCTCATAAAAATGGGGGCCGAGATCATGCTGAACACCATGATCACCGGTGCTGATGAGGGGATTGTCAAAATCGGTGACGAAGAGATCAAGTCGGATACCTTTATCTGGACCGCCGGAATTCACGGTGGCGAGTTCAGTACCCGGATAGATCTGACCAAAGGTCACACCGCCCGTGGTGAGTGTTCAGTCGCGTCCATTGAAGGTATTCACGGCATGGCCGGATGTGCCTTTGATGAAGACGAACGGTATGTTGTCGGCCAGCGCGGACGGATACTGGTAAACGACTACATGCAGTCGGTTGATCAGGAATCGGTCTACATTGTCGGTGGTATCCAGAGGTACGTGGAAGAAGAGAAAGTTCTTCCCCAGATTGTGGAAACGGCTCTGCAGACCGCCCATACGGCGGCAAAGAACATCATCGCGGAAATCGACGGCAAGGAACGGAAAGAGTTCAAGTCAAACTACCACGGTTTTATGGTGTCTGTCGGCAGTAAGTACGGTGTAGCCCATGTTGTGGGCATGTCTTTCTCCGGGTTCATGGCTCTGGGTATCAAACACCTTATCAACCTGCACTACCTTATCGGTGTTGCCGGTATCAACGCGTGCTGGGAGTACATCCGGGAAGAGTTTCTCAACATCAAGGACCGGCGTTCCATGTTCGGCGGCCATTTTGCCTGGAAGGTTCCGGTCTACTGGGTACTTCCTCTGCGGATGTTCCTTGGCGCGAAGTGGCTGACCGAGGGCATCAAACACATATCTGAAGGGTGGCTTGACCCCGGCGCCGGCGGCGTCTTTGACCCCTCATCGGAAGCGATACGGCTGCCGGGTGTGTGGTTTGGAGACCTGGTGTTGTCGGCCGCTACAGATGCAGCAGAGGCGGGAGCTGAAGCGGCAGCCGGCGCGGCCTCAGCGTACGGAGAACCTCTGATGGAGGCGATCGGCCTGTACAACTGGTTCGCCGAATCGGTCTTAAGTGCCTTCCCGGCGTTTGCCTTTATTCTCCAGGCTTCAGTTGTCATTTTGCAGGTACTCATCGGCCTTGCCCTTATCGGCGGACTCTTTACCTTCCCGTCTGCGGTGGTCTCCATCGGGTTTGCCCTGATGTTCATCTTCTCCGGGTGGGGCAATCCTGAGCTGCTGTGGTATATTGCGGCGTCAATTGTGATGCTCGGCGGCGCCGGTCGCGGCTTCGGGTTTGACCACTGGGTGATGCCCTGGCTCAAGAACTGGTGGAACGGTCGTAAATTTGCCAAACGTACCTACCTGTACACCGGCGAACCTCGAGACTGATGGTGTGGGACAGTTTCCCGGAGATACGCCGGGAGCTTGACCGCGTAAGAACTGAACTCCTCCGGGAAGTTTCCCGTCCCGGAGGTCGGATATCCGAGGGGCTTGGGGATCTGCTGACAAGGGACTCCAAGCTCCTGCGGCCCGCTTTTACCATTCTGGCAGCGCGAATACAGAACGGTGGGCAGGCAGCGGATGAGCACATAATCAAGATCGCCGCAGCTATTGAGATGCTGCACGCCGCGTCTCTCATCCATGACGACATTATCGACAGAGCGGACAAACGGCGGGGTGGCGAAGCTCTGCACGTCCGGTATGGTGACAGGACCGCCGTTCTTATGGGGGATTACCTCTTTGCAAAGTGTTTTTCCCTGATATCGAAATACGCAAAGCCGGAGAGTTCGGTCCTGATTAGCGCTACTGTGGGGCACCTGATTGAATCAGAGGTTTCCGAGTACGTTCGGGGTCCCGAAGACGGTTGGTCGGTCAGGAGTTATCTGCACCGGATTATCGGTAAGACTGCGGTACTCTTTTCCTTGAGTTTTCACCTTGGAGTCATAGAAGCGTCCCCGGGACGGGCCGACCCGTTGTTGGTAGAGATACTGCGCCGCACCGGGTACAACGTCGGTGTGGGGTTTCAGATCGTCGACGACGTTCTTGATATCTTTGGAGAAGCGGAGATAACAGGAAAACCGAGCGGCACCGATCTGAAACAGGGGGTAATGACCCTTCCGGTCATTCTGGCGGCCAAGAACGGTCGGCGCCTGGAGCTGAGCCGGGTGCTGAACCGGGTTTCCCGGTCAGGAGCACGCCGGATAAGTCTGCTAAAACTCTGGGAAAACAGGACGCTTGACGAGGCACGACTGCGTATTGAAGACGGCGGGGGAAAACACGGTGCGTTGGCGGCGGCCGAACTGTACACACGCCGGGCCCACCGGGAGCTGAAACGCCTGCCCGAGACCGAAGAGCGGGGGATTCTTCAAGCGGTTACGACGCAGCTCCTCTCGCGGGTGAGTTGATCCCACACCCACACCGACGCCCACACCGACACCGACGCCCACACCGCGACGCCGACACCCCGCAACTTGGTTGTCGCCGAGGTGTATGGTATAGTGCGGGTCGGCAGATGCAGCATGAGTACACAATCGACCGGTACAGGACAGACGGGACAGACGGGA
>JBAYPC010000348.1:0-3392 GCA_041677905.1 Alkalispirochaeta sp.
CCCACCCCCGGTCGACAACGTGGGACATGGCCCTGACCGTCTCCTCGATCGGCGTCTCGTAGTCGGGCCTGTGACAGAACACCAGGTCCACGTAGTCCAGCTGCAGCCGTTCCAGCGCCGCCTGAACCCCTTCCACAACGTGCTTCCGGGACAACCCCGTGTCATTGGGCCCCTTACCGCCCCAGAAAATCTTGGTGGACACCACGTAGTCACTCCGCCGGAGCCCCAGCTTCTTGATAGCCTTGCCCATCACAACTTCGGACTTCCCCGCCTCATAGGACTCGGCGTTGTCAAAGAAGTTCACCCCGTGGTCCAGAGCCACCTTCATCTGCTTTGCCGCCAGGTCGATATCCACCTGCTTTCCAAAGGTCACCCAGGACCCAAACGAAAGCGCCGAAACCTTCAACCCCGATGATCCAAGCCGTCTGTATTCCATTTTAAGACCTCCTGTTACCGGACAAACATAGTCACCCCACCGGTAATCCGACAAGCGGTCAAGAGTATATTCATTTTTTATATATAAAAACTTACGTCCCGCCGAGCCGGTCTTCCACACTGGGGCGGGTTACCGACTCGGCAGGACCGGATGGTTCAACCTACATTCACAATCCCCAGTTTTACCAGACCATCAAAGATGAACTGGACCGCCAGGGCGGAGAGAATCAGGCCCATCAGGCGTTGGACAACGGAGACGCCCGTCTCCCGCAGTACTTTGAGGATGTAGTCACTGCCGGCCATGGTGATCAGACTGACGGCAAGCCCGGTCACAACGGCACCAAAGAGGACAAGGGCGGTAAGGAGGGGATCGGCAGACTCGACGGAGTAGATAATGATGGTTGTGATGGTGCCCGGGCCGGCAAGAATGGGCACGGCCAGCGGAAAGACCGACGAGTCCTCAGGTTTTGTCTTCTCCCGGCGGGAGGTCTTGGTGCGCTGCCGGTGGCCCAGGAGCAGATCCAGGGAGATGATGAAGAAGAGTATCCCACCGGCGATAAAAAACGACCCCGGCAGGATACCCAGAAAGTCCAGAATTCTCTCTCCGGCGATAATAAAGAAGGTGAGTATAATCAGCGCCACCGTCACGGACTTGTACATCGTCTTGCGACGGCCCTCCGGTGACAGATCCTGGGTAAGAGATATGAAGACCGGAATCAGTCCCAGCGGATCGATAAGAATAAGGACGGTCAGAAAAATTGTCGTAATCTGGGCAACCATATCGGGACGATACCGCACCGCTACCGCACCGTCAACGGCGGCAGGACTACCACAGCCTGGCCGGATGGTGTTAGAATAGGCGCCGGAATAGGTATGGCAGATAAAACAACCACTAATGGAACTGATGGACGTGCTCCAAGGGGTGCGTCTCTTCAACCACAGTACGAGGACGACACGATCAGCCTGATCGACCTCCTGGCCGTCGTCGTCCGGCACCGGCGGCTGATCATCATCGGGACGTTATGCGTCGGCATTGTTACGGCGGCGGTACTCTACCTTGGACCTTTGGCGGGTCTGGAGGCAGGTCCTCAGTACCGCTACACCGCCGAACGGCAAGTGTTCCTCACCCCCATGCCCCCGGAAGCCCAGAGGTACATAGCGGTCGATATACCCTCGATAGCCCGGTTGATTCTGGAGGACCCGCAAACTGTGGGAGAGGTATTTGCCGACTTTGAGGACGCCCCGCCGCCGAACCGCACCCATGAGCGGTATCTCACCATGGTCGACCGGGACATTATCGGAGAGCGGTACACCGTCGCCTGGGACGGGAATACCCGGAAACTCACGCTCCGCTACACCAACAGTTCCGTAGAAAACGCCATCGGTTTTCTGGATGCCATGGTTGGAACGCTCGGTCCGGAGATCGCGACTGTGGTCGGGCCCATCTTCGATGACGCTGTCCAGTCTCTGGATGAGGCCCTCGCGGAGACGCTGGATCAGTTCGGTGCGGCCGTCATAGCCGGGATCATCGGGCTTGAAGGCACGTCCGCAGAGAACGACCCGACCTCACTCATTGCGGCAGTTGACCGCGCCGGAACCACCACAGTCCGGTCTCTGGCAGACCTCAACCTCGCCATTAGCCGTCTCGGATCGCTGGCAGACGACCCAACTACCCTCTACAGCGCCGTCGGTAAAACCGCCGTCTTTGAAGGGATGAGCGGTACCGGTCGGTCAACTGTGGTCATCATCGCAACGATCACCACGTTTTTCCTGACCGTCTTTCTGGCCTTCGTTCTGGAGTACATCCGCCGAGTCCGGCACGATCCGGAAGAAATGGAGAAGCTCCACTCGGCGTGGAACCGGCAATAACGGTGCAGGCCGGGGTGGCGCCCATGCGCCACCCCATCTGGTCAGACAGTCATCATTTGACGATCATGCGGCCGTCGGTCTCAAGCACTAACCGGCCGTTCAGACCCTCTCGGATGTAGTCCATCAACGCGTCCCGCTGCATCGCCGAAGTGTCGTACAGGGCAAACGAGTTCTTGAACGCGTCGTATCCGTCACCACCCTCGGCCAGATACGAGTTAGTCACAACAACGTAGCGCCCGTTGGGATCGACCGGTTTCCCACCGATCTTCAAGTTTGCAATCGTCCCCGTCCCTGTATCAATGGTGAAACTCACCTGCTTCGACACCTGGGGCATCGCTCCGTGGGTCACCTTTTCCGGTGTGGACTCAAAGAGTTTGATCACGTCCCGTCCGCTCATCGTTACCGTTACCACCGAATTGTCAAAGGGAATAGCCTGGTAGACGTCTCCAATTGTAATCGTCCCTTCCGGAAGATCTGCCCGTACACCGCCTCCGTTCTGGAAGGCAAAGTCCGGTTTCAGTTGGAATTTGTCGGCGTACCAGTACATCGAGTCGGCTACGGCGTTGCCGATGGCACTTTCCTGGTCACGGACGATCGCCTGGTCAAACACGCCGGCGGCAGTTCCAATGACCTTCTCCATAACCTCGGCAACCTGCTCCCGGAAGGGCACCAGCTTCGCCAGAAGCTGCGGGTCCTCGGCAAATTGCGGCCCCACCGGCCGGATCACCCGATCACCGCCGTCCAGAGTGACCCGTTCTTTGTGGTTGATAGAAATCGGGTCTATCGAGAAGTTCGTGATCTCACCGTTGCGAAACCGAAGGATCACTTGTCCAACGTACCGACCCCACTGGTGGGCCTGAACAACGGGAACTTTCGCCCCCGTTTTTTTGTTGGTGACAATCACATATTCATCGGGCATGGTATGAGAGTGTCCGCTGACCACCAGGGCCAGTCCGGGGACATTCGCCGCCAACGCGGGTGCACCGATTGTCGGATCGTCGTAAATTCCCATATGGACCACGGCGACAACAATATCCGCCTCGCCGAGAATCTTCGGAACCAGGCGGTTTGCCGTCGCTACTTCGTCC
>JBAYPC010000349.1:0-3369 GCA_041677905.1 Alkalispirochaeta sp.
AACGAACACGTCGACCTGCTCTACCTCTGTTTTCCCAACAACCCCACCGGCGCAACGGCAACCCGGAGCCAACTGGAGCAATATGTCCAGTACGCCCTGGATCACGACGCCCTGATTCTCTTTGACGCCGCCTATGTGGAGTTCATCCGTGATCCCGATATTCCCCGGAGCATATTTGAAATCCCCGGGGCAGAACGGTGCGCCGTAGAGTTCCGGAGCTTTTCCAAGACGGCGGGGTTTACCGGCCTGCGCTGCGCCTATACGGTTATACCACCCACAGTGACCGCCACCGATTCAACGGGCACAACGTATTCCGTCCGAGACCTCTGGGCCCGTCGTCATAGCACCAAGTTCAACGGCGCCTCCTACCCCGTTCAACGGGCGGCGGCGGCAGTGTACTCCCCCCAGGGCGCCGTCGAAATCCGGGAACTTGCAGACTACTACCTTGGTAATGCGGAGATTATCCGTCAAGGCATCGACTCTCTGGGCTTCGACAGCGTCGGCGGTACAAATTCCCCCTATATCTGGGTCAACGCCGGGCGCCCTTCCTGGGACTTCTTCGACGAGATCCTCAACCGGACCGGCGTCGTCATCACCCCCGGGGCAGGTTTTGGCGCCGGCGGCGAAGGATTTATCCGTATCAGCGCCTTTAATGACCGGGAAAAAGTGAAAGTTGCCATGGATCGAATCAAGAAATATTTGTAAAACTTTTCCTTGACAAATGGGTTGACATTCTTTCGGTATTTTATTATCGTAGTGTCAGATCGAAGAGGTTACCTCTTCGGTTAGGGAAGTGGCGGCGTCAGATGGTAAGTTGCCACTTGAAAACAGAAAAGGGAAAGTTTCTGGCCCACTACTTTGCTAAGGAGGAAAGCGATGAAGCTTGTCATTCTTACCATTGGTGGACTGGCCCTCGCAATGGCCATTACCTGGTTACGCGTGAACGCCGATCGGACACACCGAAACATGGCGTAACGCGGCTGCGTTGGCGTGGAGCCCTTCGGCTTCTATCTCCCTGAGACGGCCTGTGCCGTATGTCGACCGACAATTGTCGGTCGATGAAGTGTTACACAACATTCCCCGTCCGGTGGGTCGCACCTCCGGACGGGTTTTTTTATGTCCTGATCACTGCCTCAATTTCCTGGGACCTCAAGATTCAGTCTTCGATTTCGCTTACCAGAGCGTCAAAAAGCGTCAGCATGTCCACCGTCGTCTTCCACAGACGTGAAGCCAGAATTTTGGAGATCGACCTGGTCACCAACAATCCGATCGAAGGATTTTCATTGCCCAGCTTGACGAAATCTTCCTTGTTGATGACGATAAATTCAGAATCCTCCGTCGCAACGACGGTGGCCGACCGTTTGTCATCGTCGATCAACGCAAGTTCACCAAAAAAGACGTTGTACTCGGCCTTCAGGATAACCACCGTGTAGTCGTCCCCCGCCTTGGTCCGTTTTTTGATCTCTACGGCGCCGGTATGCACAATGTACATTTCGTCGCCCAGCTCACCTTCCTGGATAACCGTCTCATCCTTCCGGTAACGCCTGATACGGCATATTCCGTACAGGTTCCGCAAGAACTTTTCGTCGTCCTTGATGGTCTCAAAGATGGGAATCTGTTTCAGTTTTTCAAGGACCGCAGCGGTGTGTTCTGAAACTCCCGGTTCGACATCTTTTGGATAATTCATAGGCGTTCCAACACAATTGCCCGGGTGTGCCGTTGTATCGGTAAGTCATCGGGCGGTAAAAAACGTGGTTTATTGACCTGAAGGCCCTTCACCTTCTGAAGATTGGTGATTAACTGGGAAACATCTGATGTTTTCTGGGCATCCCGCAGCGCTTCACGTTTCATCCGATTTGGGGAACCGGTGTTTTCCAGTACACCCAATAACAGCCGATCAGAACCGGTAAACAGCGACTTCAGCCCCCCATAGGTTTTCACCTTCCCTGAACCGGGAATCGGCTCAGTTGTCAGCCGCGAAGTTCCTCCGCCCTGGGTCAGAAGATCGTAGATGATGTGACTCATCCCGTTGGTCGCGCTCGTCGTTGCCAGCATATGGCGGCTGAAGTCGCGACTGAACAGTATCTCATCACACATAGCCTGTTTCAGATAGCTTTCGTATTTCTTGTCGAGCACTTCGGCGGCGACGTAGATATCCCGGGAGATCGCCTTGATCGTAAGAACCGTCATAACCGTCTTCGAATCGACTTCACTTGCAGCGCTGCTTTCCAGCGTATCCGCAAGAATGAGGATTTTGCGTGCCGATTCAACGTTCGCCCGCCGCAGGGAGGATTCGGCAAAGTAGTCGCCGCGAACAAATTTCAGGTCCGACAACTGCTGATCCTCTTTCAGCTCTTCAACCCGTTCCGCTTCCACATTGGAAATAACCAAAAGGCGATCCGAATCGATGTCCGCCGAAATATGAAGGATATCCAGAAGGATCTCCTTCATGTCGTTCTTCCATCCGCAGATAATGAGGTGGTCTTTGAGTTTTTTGTGATCCATGAGCCCTCTCCTCGCCCTGGTATTCCGGTCCACCAGCACAGATGCCAGCGCACCGGACAGAAGGCTTGTTCCGCCGATTCCCATCATCACGGTCAAGACCGTTACCAGACGTCCGACAAACGTAACCGGGACCTTGTCGCCGTATCCGGTCGTACTAAAGGTGATAACCGACCACCACAGACCGTCCATAACCGACGAAAACTGGTCGTTGTGCGGAAGTTCAAACGCCCAGACAAGCACCCCCATGACGACAAAGCTCACCATAAAAAACACGCTCGGTGCAGCGTACGGCGATCGGCGAAACCATCGGAGTACGGGCTGGTGACGGAAAAAACCTGGAATCATCCTGTAATAACTTTCGGCAGTGCGGAAAGCATACTTAATTAAAGGACACTTAATTATTGACGGGACCATCCGGGCGCTATAGACTTTCTCTTTCCATGAAGAAACCTGAGGAAACGTATCTGCACGCCAAAAATGTACGCACCCGGGCGTATACACCCTATTCCCGGTTTAAGGTCGGTGCGGCTCTCCACATTGCCTCCGACGACACCGTCATAGAGGCGTGTAACGTTGAAAACGTCAGTTACGGAGCCACCGTCTGTGCAGAGCGAAACGCCGTGTTTGCGGCGGTGGCCCGATACGGGTCGGTCCCGGCGGACTATATGGTCCTGGTTACCGACAGCTCACCCCCGGCGGTCCCCTGCGCATTGTGCCTGCAGGTTCTGCAGGAATTTTTACCGCCCGAATTCCCCATTCATCTGGCCAATCTGGAGGGGATCCAGCGGACAATCACGCTCGGTGAACTTCTTCCAGTCCCCTTCGATTCCTTTACACCCGCCGGGGAGTGACGTCGGCGGCCGC
>JBAYPC010000350.1:0-3364 GCA_041677905.1 Alkalispirochaeta sp.
ATGAGGTTGATGTGCAGCGGCGTATTTTCCGGTCTGAAACTCCATCGCCCTCCCTGCGGGATTTCTTTCGCGAACAAACAGACGCCGACGGAGAAAGCTGGTCGGTTCTGTCCCGTGATCTTGTGCAGCAGCTGGAGAACGGCGGGTCTGTATTTCAGGTGGAACATCGGTTGAAAGGACGTCTGGCGGCATCGTCTCCTCGCCACGGTGCTGAGTATTTTCTGGACGCTCTGGAAGAAGAAATCAGAAAGCGTCTCGGCAGTCCTCAAGGCGCCGGGTTGGCACCGGACGTTCTCATGTCATGGGGTCCCGTCATCAGACGGTACTGGGCCCGGATCGACAGCCGCAACATGAACCCGTCGACGGTCCTCTCAGGATTGGTTCTTGCACTTCGCCGGTCTGTGGAGCAGGAGTAGACGGGCATGCGCGGATTTGTCAGACGGGCCATTGAAAAGCTGTCCAAACTGGACACCGAACAGATCGAACACCTCTTTCACATTCTCGGCGAGGAAAACGAGCGTCTGGCAATTGTTCTGGACTCGATGAACGACGGGGTCTTTGTAATCAACGAGAGCCATCGGCTCATGCTGGTTAACAAAGCGGCGGAACGGATGATGCCGTTGACACCGGGTAGAATTATCGGGGATCGACCGGTTTGGCTCGTTTTGGGCGATGCGGATATCGCGGCTTTTGTTCGGGAGACCCTGGAAAACGATGAGTCCGTATCGGATCGAGAGTTCACCCTCGACCAGGGAGGGATTACCCGTATTCTCAGCTGCAGCATAATTCCGCTGGTGCAGGCGGGACACATCCGAGGGAACATCCTTCAGCTGGTGGATATTTCGGAAAAACGAAGTCGCGAGGCGCGATTGCGACGGGCCGAAAACCTTGCGAGCCTGACGACGCTTGCTGCCGGTGTAGCTCACGAAATCAAGAACCCTCTGGGGTCTATCGGTATACATGCGCAGTTGCTCCGAAAACTGATAACCCGAGCGCAGCTGGAAGACCCGGAAAGTGTCGAAAACTACCTGTGCGTTATCGAAGAAGAGATAGAGCGGCTTAACAAGATAGTCGTCGATTTTCTTTTTGCGGTTCGTCCCATGGACACCAAGCTGCAGGACCACGATTTAAACGGGCTGGTTGAAGATATGTTGTCCTTTGTCCGATATGAACTGGAACTGGGACGGATTGAGTTGGTGAAAGAACTGGAGCCCGGATTACCTCGTCTCCAACTGGACCCGAAGTACTTCAAACAGGCCCTGCTGAATATCATCAAGAACGCAATCGCGGCAATGCCCGATGGGGGTGTTCTCCAGGTGACCACACGACAACATGGTGATCAGGCACTTTTGAAGATAAGCGACAATGGAATCGGGATGAACGAAGCGGTGCAAGACAAGATATTTGAGCCGTTCTTCACCACACGAGACTTTGGCAGTGGAATCGGTCTGACCCACGTGTACAAGGTTGTCAAAGAACACATGGGAGATATCTCGGTCCGTTCCAAGGAAGGGCACGGTTCCTCTTTTACTATCTCCTTGCCGATACCACAGAAGGACACCCATCTGATCACCTGGGACGGGCGGGAAGGACGGGACGACAGTGACATTTAACGTATTGATTGTTGATGATGAGAAGAACATCAGGGCCGGTCTTGGCCGAGCTCTTGAACTGGATGGGTACCAAACGCTTTTGGCCGCAGATGGGCAAGAGGCGTTGGACGTCATTCAAAATGAAGAGATCGACCTTGTCATTGCTGACCTCAAGATGCCTCGAGTTTCCGGGGAGGAACTCCTTCGACATGTAGTGGACCACTATCCTACCGTACCGGTGATCATTCTTACCGGTCATGGAACGATTGAAACGGCGGTGCAGGCGATGCGGGACGGGGCGTATGACTTTCTTACAAAGCCCGTCTCTCTGGACCGCCTGTCACTTCTGGCCAAGCGTGCTTTGTCCAACCGGGAGTTGGTTCTTCAGCATCGTCGACTACAGCACGAGCTGGAAAATCAGCGAGAACGTTTCTCCATTGTGGGAACAAGCAGCCCGCTGCAGCACGTTATGGACGTCGTCCGGCAAGTTGCCCCGACAAAGGCGTCGGTTCTCATCACCGGGGATAGTGGGGTCGGCAAAGAGCTGATCGCCGACGCCCTTCACCGCCTGTCGGACCGGGCAAATAAACCCTTTGTGAAGGTCCATTGTGCGGCTCTTTCAGAATCACTGCTGGAAAGTGAGCTCTTCGGGCATGAGAAAGGTTCGTTTACCGGAGCTATCGGCCGTAAGCGAGGCCGGTTCGAGTTGGCCAATACGGGCTCCATTTTTCTCGACGAGATCGGAGAGATAAACCAGAGCGTCCAGATAAAAATTCTCCGGGTGCTGCAGGAAAAACAGTTTGAGCGGGTTGGTGGAGAAGAGACAATTGACGTTGATGTACGCATAATTGCAGCGACAAACCGGGATCTCCGGGCGGAAATTGAAAAGGGGACGTTCCGGGAAGATCTCTATTACCGCCTTAACGTGGTGAATATCCACGTCCCCCCTCTACGGGAACGGAAAGAGGACATTCCATTGCTGGTTGCCGCCTTCATCAAAGAGTTTGCCAAAGAGAACGGTAAGGCTGTTGAAGGTATAGACCCACGTGCCCGGGCGGCTCTGCATAACCATGATTGGCCGGGGAACATCAGAGAGCTGCGAAATTGTATTGAGAGTGCTGTGGTAATGGCAAAAGGTTCTATAATCACCCTGGAAGATCTGCCTCCGACTATTAACCGGAGCGGCGACGGAAACGATGTCATCCGGATTTCTCTCGGTAGTAGTTTACAAGACGCGGAACAGGAGATTATCCGGAGCACCCTGGCGGCTCAGAACGGCAACAAGACACGGACGGCCGAGGTACTTGGTATCGGCAGGAAAACGCTGCACCGCAAGATAACCGAGTATGAAATAGAGGGTTGATCCGACGGAGCTTTTGATGTGGCGCAGGTATAGGCTACCGGCCTGTGGACTGCCGGCCTGTGGACTGTCGGCCCCCTCGTACGATGAGAACAGTCACAACAACCCAGAGTAAGACGTTGATCAACGCGCCATATGGGCTGGGTAAGGTAAACCAGCTCATCGCGGCAATTCCAAAGATGAAAGCACCCGAATAGACGATGGCTATGAGTTTTTTCCCCGTAAACCCTCGATCCATCAGCCGATGGTGGATGTGTTCCCGATCAGCTGCATGAACCGGCTGGCCTCGTGATAACCGACGAAATATCGCCAGCAGGGTGTCCGTAATCGGCAGGTACAGCAGGCTCAGGGTGGGTATCAGAAGAAAGACGGTGTTTTCTGTAGAAGGAACCTTCCCATTCAGCCCTATCAC
>JBAYPC010000351.1:0-3362 GCA_041677905.1 Alkalispirochaeta sp.
GAAGCCCGGGAGAAGTTCAAACACGTCCAGCCCCTCTCAGTCGCCCAGGCGTCCCGCATCTCCGGCGTTCGCAACTCGGACCTCTCCGTCCTCCTCATGACCGTAGGAAAGAAATCCGGCAACGAGTCAGTCGCCTGAGGTAAGTGCCGAGACCTTACTCGGCCTGGCCGGGAGGGGCCTCCTCAGCGTCTTCCATTTCAGGAACCTCGCCTTCCTCCCCATCCTCGTCGGCCCCACGCCGAGTACTGCTGGTCAGCTCCTGCTCCATGGCCATAAGACTGCGCAGGGCAATGGCCAGCCGGTAGTACACCTCAGTGATCAGCTCCAGAACCTCAACCGGAGGCGTCTCTTCGTTGCCCAGGTCAATCCTGACGGCCCCCGTTTTCAACGCCTTACGAAGAGCCGGCTTGTTGCGGCTAAAACTCTCCGCCATGACCGTAAACGCATCGATCGCCTGCCCCAGAAGGGAAAACAGCTCCGGACGGTGTTTGGAATAGACATTCTTCTTGTGAACCCCGCCAAGCGACTCGCCGGCGCTGGTCTGACGCAGACGACGCAGTTCATCCCCAATGGCTCCCCGGGACTCACTGACTCCCGTCAGCTCTTCCAGCCGGTTATACGCCTTGTCCAGTTCAACGTGGGCTTCAAGAATCCGAGCCCGTTCCGCCACCGACAGCAGAGACTGCTCCCGTGCCAGGGCGCCCACCATCGTCCGGGTGTCTCGAAAACGCTGGGCCATACTCAACCGGCGCAGTGCACCAACCGACCGCTGGTACAGAGACGGTGGAATCCACATCGGCGTAGATTCAGAAACACCGAAATGGTTCCGTAGAATATCCTCAACCACCAAAGAGCGGTACCGCAGCAGCGGCCCCTGCACGTCAATTCGTTCCACCCAGGCCGCCGTAAAACGCTGCCACCACATAGACGACGTCCCCAGCCGAGCCAGCTCCAGACGAGGTTCATCGGCGGCCAGCCGGGCCAGATCGACCAGAGAAACCGCCTTGTCAAGAGCGTCGATAGCGTCCCAGATCGTCTCCTGGGCGGCAAACCGCTTTCCCGTCCGACGGGTGACCGTATCGGCGGCCACACGAATAGAGTCGGGCCGCTTGTTGCGGACACACAGTTCCACCGTACAGGCAAGCTGAACAAGCTGGTCCTTCAACGGCCGCATCGGTATCTGCATATCCGCCTTCGGATTTGTCGGTAACAGGGCGGCCATATCCACCGCCATGAGAAGGGCCAGCGACTCCAGACTCGCCCAGACCGGTTCCAGATGCTCCCTGATCGTCCCTTTGTGAATTTCAAGCGTCTCCAGAAGGTCCTCGTGGACCCGTTTTTTTGCCGTCGCCGCAGTAGTAGCGGCGTTTTTCAACAGCTCTTCCGGAATTACGCACGCCGCGTCCAGCGTCTGAAAAAGCTCAACGTCCAGCCGCTCCAGCATATCCCTCAGAAACGGACCGGCGCCGCTCCCACGCGCCTCGACCAGAACCGGTTTCAGCGCCTTGATCTGTTCGGCCACCGGTCGCGCCCGGATAAAGAACCCGCCCCGCAGCGCCGGAATGGACGGTACCACAATCGTACCATCCTCACCGGAAGCCCTCTGCCTGACGTCGTCCAGCTCATGCTCCCTGACAATCGCATCGATATCGGTGCTCCCCAACCACGCCCGTATCTTGAGGTAAATTCGCTGAAAAAAGGGAAGTTCATGAAACACCTGCCGGTACACCCCGGATTCCGGCAGAGAGTAGAGTACTTCCGATACGGTGTAGTGTTCAGTGCGACGCATGATCGGCCTTGATCCAATATAGCCCGAACCGCCCGGTTATCACCACCACCCCGGCTTTCCGGATACCGCCAAATCCGGTGTACAATGGGGACGTGTGGAACGGGATTGTACTGAAGCAGGAGTAATACATGCAGACAGATCCATCAAAGCCTCCGTGGTGGCAGACAACCACCGTATACCAGATATACCCCCGGTCGTTCATGGATTCCAACAACGACGGCGTCGGCGATCTTCCAGGTATCATATCACGTCTGGATTACGTCAAAGACCTCGGATTTGAGACTCTCTGGATATCACCCTTCTACCGCAGCCCCCAGGCTGATTTTGGGTACGACGTTTCCGACTACCAGTCCATTGCCCCCGAGTACGGCACCATGGACGACGCCCAGAACCTGATTGATGAAGTTCACCGCCGGGAGATGCGCGTCGTCTTCGACATGATCTTCTGTCACACCTCCATTGAACACCCCTGGTTCACAGAGTCCCGTTCCGGCCGGGACAACCCCTATAGCGACTGGTACATATGGCGGGACGGCCGGCAAGCTCTACGGGGCCCAACCGGATACTGCGGAATATCGGACCGTCCCAAGAAAAAGGGACTCCGCCAGTTACCCCCGACAAACTGGAAATCGATAACCGGTGTAAACGGCTGGCAGTACGAACCGCGCCGCAACCAGTGGTTCTACACCAACTTTCTTTCCTTCCAGCCGGACCTCAACTACCGGCATCCCCCGGTAAAAGAGGCCATGCTCGACAACGTCCGTTTCTGGCTCGACCGCGGCGTCGACGGGTTCCGGCTGGATATCTTTCACGCCGTGTTCAAAGACAACCAGTTCCGGGACAACCCCTTTTCGTTCCGCATCGGCCAGCCCGCAGATTCCAATGACGGGGCAAATCAGATCAAGAAGTACACCATGAATCTGCCGGAGAACATCACCTTTGCCCGGGAACTCCGCCGTTTTACCGACAACTGGTCTCCCCGGCGCCTCCTCCTCGGTGAAGTCTTTGGACGCCACCAGGTGATTCGACAGTACCTGGGAACACCGGAGAAGCCGGGAAACCACGCCATATTCCTCTTCCAGATGATCCGCTTCACCTTCAGCGCCCGTTTTTTCCGCGCCATCCTCCAGACCTTCGAGCAGCACTATCCTCAACCGGCACTCCCGACCCTCGTCCTGGGCAACCACGATCAGCGGCGGTGGATCTCCAAAGTCGGCGCAAAAACCGACGGAACAACAAAAACCGACCGGGCAAAGTGTATTTCCCTGCTGCAGCTCACCGCCCGGGGCATACCCGTCATCTACTACGGGGAAGAAATCGGCATGGAAGACGGCGACTTCCCCTTCCGGGGCGCCCTGGACCCGGTCGCCCGGCAGTACTCATGGCTGCCCCGCTGGGTCGCCGGACTCCTGAAACTCTACCTGAACCGCGACGGCTGCCGTACACCCATGCAGTGGACCCCGGATCAGAACGGCGGCTTCACCACCGCCGACCCCTGGTTACCCGTCCACCCCAACCACACCACCGTCAACGTGGCCCGGCAGCAGGCCGCACCGGACTCCCTGCTGAACCA
>JBAYPC010000352.1:0-3358 GCA_041677905.1 Alkalispirochaeta sp.
CGGCTGACCAGAAGGCCGAAATCTCCGGCGGTATCGGAAACGCGGACGTCCCAACCTCGGGTTTCAGCTTCTTTCTCGAAGTCTGCGATCACCTCGGCGGTTGTGGCGCTGGCCATATACGGTGTCACGACGGCGATGTGTACTGTGTCGTCTTTTGCTTCCGGGCTTCCCGCCGCCCAGGCAGGCGACAGCACCACTACTACCAATAATCCGATCATTACAATCGTTTTCATCCCAATCCCTTTGATCCCAATTTGTCGCATGGCGACCTCCTTACTAAATGGTTCTCAAAGCTCTCATGAGCTTTTGGTTCACTTGATAGGCTTCACGGAAAAGATCGTATTTTTTTGCATATCTGTCGTCCCGGTGTTGGGGGTGCACTGTGTTGTACCTTGCTGTCTGTGTTGTCGGGGCTGTCTGGCGCCTGGGTGCATTGGACACCATTCCGAACAGTGCGCTGGTCCCGCTGTACCGGGCGTTGTCGGCGATGGCAATGGGCGTCCTCAGTACGTCGGCAACCAGCTGGGGAAAGCCTTCGATTGACGCGCCGCCGCCGGACACCTGAATCAGGCTGCCCCTTGGGCCCTTTTCGTCCGCCCTGTCGTCGAAGAGAGTTTCGAATATGGATCGGATCGAGAAGGCTACGCCCTCTTCTATGGCCCGAAACAACGAGACGTAATCTGTTTCCCTCCGCAGCCCGACGAACATTCCTGATGCGTCGGGATCACTGAAGGGAGAACGCTCACCGGCGAGATACGGTAGAAAGAGGACCGCCGTGGACGCTGCGTCCATGGCCGATGTCGCCGCGCCAAGGCGTGCAAAAAGGCCGTCCCGTTCGGTATCATCGGCGTTGAGGACGCTGTTTACAAACCACTCAAACGCGCCTGCTGCGGTGAGAACCGGGGCGACCCGTATGAGGCGGTCTTCAACGGGGTGGCGCAGGGTAAACACGCCTCGGGTGGCGTCGCCGGGTTGGTCCAGTGGTCCTACATCCTGGATCCAGCCACTGGTACCGAGGTACAAGGAGCGGGAAAACCCTTCCATCTCCATTGCCAGGATACTTGCACCGACGTCACCGACGCCGTGTACCACCTGTACGGTGGGGGGAAGACCCAGTTCTGAGGCGACTTCCGGGAGAACTACGCCGTCTATTTCATTACCCCGGCGAATCGGAGGGAGCTTTTCACCCCACCGGCCGAGGGTTGAGACGATTTCATCGGCCCAGGTTCCCCGGGTCGGCGAGAAAAGCCCCGTTGTCGATGCTGTGGTGGGGTCGGTAGCGGCGACACCGGTAAGACGGTAGGCGATGTAGTCGTGGGCGCCGCAGAGGATGTAGTCGATTTTGTCGACCACCGCCGGGTCTTTTTCCTGCAGGTACAGGAGCTTTGCTGCAAACCCGGCGGTATCGGGCGTATTGCACACAACTGTCCGGATATGATCGGCTCCGACGGTGGTGAGCCAGGAGTCGAAAGAGGTGCTCTCGCGGTGTCCGAAGTAGAGTATTGCCGGGGCGGCGGTGCGTCCGTTGCGTACCGGTATGACGTCCTGCATCTGTCCCGATAGAACGATATAGCGTAAGGCCGATAGTGATACCCGATCACCGAGTTTCCGAATCGCCTCACCGACGGCGGAGTACCATATCTCCGGATCTATCTCGTCGCTTTGGGGGTCGATACCGGTGTATTCGGCGACTGAACGTTGGAGCACCGTTCCCTCGGCGTCAAAACACTCTATCTTTGCGGCGCCCGTTCCAATGTCGATTACCAGTACTTCCGCCGTCATGGTATCGTTTCTCCGGGTTGTTCCGTCTTTCCGGGTTGGGTGAGTGCCGTCAGGTACGCCTGGAGGCTGTGGAGTCCACGGTTGAGCGCTTCGACCATTGGCGTTCCAATAATCGCGAAATCTGCGCCGAGTTCCAGTACCCGGGTTACGTCTTCAGCGGTGCGGATACCAAAGCCCACCCCCACCGGAGCGGGGGCAGCGCCTTCACGTTGTTTCCGTATTCTTCGGCCCAATTCGACGCTCGGTGTGAAATCGCCCCCTGTCGGCATATCGGCAGTTTGCAGGTAGACAAATGGGGCGTCATGGTGCTCCGTCGGTTTGTCGTCGGAGGCCAACGCAAATGGTACAAACCGGACGCCCCGGGATGCGCCTGAGGCACGCAGCGTTTCGTATTCGTGACTGTCTGTGTCGGGGACCAGGACGATAGACGCGCCACCTCTGACCACGCTGTCAACGAATGCGTCGACTCCGGGGTCGTTAAAGACGGTGTCCCGAAAGGCCATGACGATCGGAATCAACCCCGCCTGCCGGACATCAACGGATGATTTCTCCACGACGTCGGTCACCGACGAACACCGCTGGTTTACCACCTGTAATGCGTCGGAGATTACCCCTCCCTCAAGTGTTCCGATAGCCCCGGGGATACCGATCTCGATCGCCCGAATACCTGAACCGGCAACGATCTCAAGGGCTTGTCGGTAGGTGTCTCGATCGGGGTAACATCCCGGGAGGTAGCCGATAATACGGGCGCCTCGTTCTATTTGAGATTCTTCCCCGGTTTCCAACAGATCACGCAGTGACGGTATCGATGATTTGGACATATCACCCTTCCTTTCGTTGGGCCAGCCCTGAGAGGAGGACCGCAAGTACGAGGATTGCCCCGGTCAGTACCGACTGGATATAGGTATTGACGCCGATGATATTAAGGCCGTTGCTGAGAATTCCCATGATGAACACACCGAGAACCGTACCAAAGACGTTTCCCTGTCCCTCACGAAAGGCGGTCATTCCCAGGAATACCGCCGCAGCTGCATTGAGCATGAAGGGTGCCCCCGCCTGGGGATGGGCCGAAAAGAGCCTGCTGGTCAGCACGATGCCGGCCAACGCCGCCGTCAGGCCGGAATAGACAAAGGCAAGAAACCTCATCTTCTTGGTGTTGATACCCGCGAGAAACGCGGCGGTCCGGTTTCCACCGATGGCGTACAGCCGCTGCCCGAAGGTTGTGTAGTCCAGCAGGAGGTACGTTGCAGCAACGACGACGACCATAATGATGACCGAAACGGGGACCGGTCCTATCGACTCCTGTCCGATAATGCGAAATGGTTCGGGCATGCCAAACACTGTTGTTCCTCGGGTGACAAAGAGGCTTAACCCGGTGTAGGAGGTCATGGTGGCAAGGGTCCCTATAAAGGGAGAGACCCCGGCGTAGGCGACGAAAAGCCCGTTTATCGCGCCGAAGACCGCCCCCGTCGCCAGTCCGATACCGATGGCGGGCACAATTCCGACCCCCGCAACCATGAGTTTCGCCACGACTACACCGACAAGGCTGGCGATTGCCCCGACGGAAAGGTCGAAG
>JBAYPC010000353.1:0-3347 GCA_041677905.1 Alkalispirochaeta sp.
CCCCGTCGGTCAAGGCATAAAAAATGCCCGTCTGATGATCCGTCATCGAGGTAGAAGACTGTCACAACTTCTCCGATTTCTTTCCTGATTTCGGTAACCCTGTTTTCGACGAAATACTCCCCATCGCCGGACAACGGCACGTCTTCACCCGTGCCGAGGACAAACTCCAGAGCCGCCTTCATAACGGGCGAAACGTCCGGTGCCGTCGGATACACCACGGGGGTACCGGTAACACTTGAACGGGGAACAACACCGACCGAGGCCGCGCCGCTCTTCCGAGTCGCAACGATCAGATCGGTCAGATCAGGCGGGGCCGACTGTAACGAAAGTTCCTTGAAAACCGGCAGCGCATCTCCGGCCCCGGACGGCCTGCCGGAAGAATCTTCCGGTTGGGAGGGGGTAGCCTGAGGCGTGACCTGAGGGGCAACCTCAGAGGAAGCCTGTCGAGAAGCTGCGTCTCCCGGACGCACCATTTCCACAACGTGCCGATCCTGTTCTTTCCTTTCGGAATCGGTTATTCCCGCTTCGCCGGAACGAGAGACGAGGAGGAGCAGCACGGCCACGGCCGCAACTCCAATTACTGCAAGAACGAGAAAAACGCGTCTTCCGGACTTAGCATCGGCCACCGGTCAATGGTAGTATGGCTCGTAATTCTGGGCAAGCGAGACGGAGGCAGGGGCTTATGAACGGACTGGCGGAAATACGGCACCATCTGGAAACGGCATATACCGCACCGATCAGGGACCCCCTCTGGGGACATATCTACCTTTCGCCGGCGATGCTGCAGCTGGTCAACACACCGGAGTTTCAACAGCTGAGCCGGATCAAACAGCTTGGCCCAACCTATCTGGTCTACCCTGGAGCAACTCATACCCGTCTCAACCACAGTCTCGGCGTGTTTCACCTGGCCCGGCGCATCCTTTCCCGAATTGTCTACCACCCCGAGGCACCATCCCTCACTTTGGAAGGGGCAAAATCCTATCTGGCGGCGGCACTCCTTCACGATGTAGGTCATTTTCCCTATACCCATAGTTTCAAGTCCCTGCCTCTGGCGGACCATGAGCACCTCACCGGTCGAATGGTGCAAACGGGGCAACTGAAACGGTATCTCCGGTCTGGTCTCCAGGTGGACCCAGGGTACGTGGCCGCCATTGTAGACGAGACTCTGGACGCCGGAGGAAACGACGAGATTCGGCTGTACCGCCACCTCCTCTCGGGCAGTTTGGATCCGGACAAACTGGACTACCTGAACCGGGACGCCTACTTCTGCGGTGTCCCCTACGGTTTTCAGGATATCGACTTCGCCATCAGCAGAATTCGACCGGATGGGTACGACGGGATTGGTCTGGATGAAACCGGCGTCTCTGCGGTAGAAAACATCCTCTTCTCGAAGTTTCTCATGTACCGGGCCGTTTACTGGCACCGGACCGTTCGGGTTGCCACGGCGATGATCAAGAAAGCGGTGCATATGGGTCTGGATCAGGATGTAATTCGGCCGGAAGACCTCTACGGCCTGGATGATGAACTCTTTCTTGCACGGTTCGGCGAACACCCATTTCCTCCGTTTGAACTGATCTGGCAGGTAGGCCAGCGCCATCTTCTCAAACCGGCGGCGACGATACCCTTTGATGCGACGGATCCCCGGCACCACGGGATCAGCGACATCGCCGTTCGCCGTACCCTGGAGGCGGTTATAGCCGGAGAACTGGGCCTTGCCGAACACCGGGTGATTGTGGATATCCCCGATCCCGTCTCGTTTGAAGCGCACTTCCCCATTTTTGACGATGAGGGGCGGCACGAGTTTTCCGAGAAAAGCGTCTTTTCTCCCGATGTGGTCAGGAAGTTCGGCGCGTCTCTCCGCAAAATTCGGCTCATGGTTGCCCGGGATGTTGTGGGTGAATCGTTTGACGGCCAGGCACTTCTTGTAGGCGCTCTCGACGGTGTTGGCTGATGGGAGTGCGGAACTGCCGCCGGCGGCCCTCACGTTGTGGTCCGCCCCAGGATGTTATAAACTGACACTTCCCATGAAGTCGAAACGTCTGATGCAGGAACGAATACGCCGTGTGACCGTCCTCTTTCACGAACTGGGCTACGAGATCACCGAAAGCGATGTGGGCGAGGACAGTTACAGCGCAGGATTTGTCGCACCCGACGGTTTTCAGGCGGGTCTGTTTGTGGATGCGGACTCCAAGTTCCTGGAGTTGGCTTTTACGTTTGCTTTTGCGTCCGAAATGGCGAATTTCGTGCGTGAGAGGATTGAAGAGGCGATGCACTCGCTCTACGAATTCGGGTGTTATTTTTCGCTGCAGACCAATCAACAGGAGATAACATATACGGTTTTCAGCAAGATCTACTTTGCCGGTTTGAACTACTTCGCTCTGAAAGAGACGATCAGAGATTTTCGGGAGGCCCTGGAAGCTAACCAGGAGATTTTTGACGTACCGTTAGATGATGAGAAAGGGGAGCTCGATGGAGATTCATAACGTCATGGAAGAGCTGGTTGCATCGGTGGTCGACCGGGTTGCCCGGGATGATGCGGAGAGCGCGGATTCCCGCTACCAGTACGACGATGCAAGTCGGGTTGACGCCGTCTGTTATATTCTCAACCGTATTCCTCCTCGGTATGTCAGTTCGGGGCGGGGTTACGCACATATCACCAAAGAACTGCGGCAAGATCAGCAACTGGAAATCGATGTTGTACGACTGGCCCATGAGGCCCTGCACCGGGTCAACGCGGTCCGGCGATATTACGGCGACTCGCCGGTGCAACATCCCGTTGTTGGTCCCTGTTTCAACTTTGGGACGGTAAAAGGACGGCTTCTCGACGGCGCGTGTTTCTCGCCGATCAGCGACGTTGAGGTGACGCTGCTGCGAAACGGTAAGCCCGCAGAGATGTACGACAACCGATGGCCCAATCCGTATCGTATTCCCTCTCAGGCGCCGGGTACATTTCTCTTTTGGCCGGCGTCAATACCCGTCGACGGTGCCACCGGCGGTACCGCCAACGGTACCGTCGAATCGAAAGATTTTGATTTTGAGCTGAAGGTTGAAGACCCGCGCTACGATCCGCTGAGCCATTACTTCACCATCACCACGAAACCGGACGTGCGGGAATACCGGATGTTCTCGCTGGACCGGGACGTTACCCTGCCCGACCTCTACCTGTTTGAACGCTGACTGTTTGAACGCTGACTGCCTGAACGTCGATCGGCAGGCGAATGAGTGTGCGGTTCAGTCGTAGGACTCGCTGTGGGTCTGCACTTCCTGAATGCGCCCAGGCACTATTTTCTCGATAAACTCCAGCACCCCATGAATGACGCGCTCGCCGTGTATCTTGTCATTGCTCA
>JBAYPC010000354.1:0-3340 GCA_041677905.1 Alkalispirochaeta sp.
CAACAACACCCGACAGACCCAGGACGGACACCCCGGACAAATCGATACCTCCAACGGTCATGGCTAGCATAATACCTAATGCGAGAAGTGCGTACTCAGGCAGGTTCCTCATCATGTTCTGCAGGTTCCCTATTCGCAGAAAACGCTCCGGCATGGCAATCGTCATTACCAACGTAATTGCAACAAAGACGATCAACAGTGTCAGATTATTCGCTTTTTTTGCTGTCAAAGCCGTTCCTCCTCGAAAGAAAATCGTTGTACTTCCATCAATGGGCCCTTTCCACGACCAGTTCACCTTGTTTCTGCTTTTGCAGTTTCAGTCGTAGATGAGTGGAGGAAACACCAACCACGATTACCAGTCCGATCAAAAAATCGGTCCAGGCGGGAGAGACACCTAGCATGATCAGGTGCCGGTCCAATAGTGTTATCATCAGAACACCTAACATGGTACCTGTTATGGTCCCCCGACCACCGGTAATACTCGTTCCACCCAAGATGACCGCCGCAATAACGCGAAGTAGGGCCGTATCGGCGATATAGTTCGGATTACTGTACCGAATCATAGAAACATGGATAATACCCATGATACCCGCCAGAAAACCGACATAAGCATACACAAAGTACTGAATCCGGTTGACGTTGAACCCAGCGCGCCGGGCCCCTTCCATGTCACCGCCGACTGCGTATATTCCCCTACCCAGCATGGTCCGCCGTAAGATAAACCATGTCAAAATGACTGCCGCCACCAGAATAACAAAGAAGATCGACAGACCCTGCGTTCCCTCAGCAGTCTTAAACGAAAAGATTGAGAGACGCCCAAATCGACTGAACGTGTCCGGTAGAGGACCAACATTGACCGAGTGGGTACCCACAAACTCCAGAAGTCCGCCATGAAACAAATTGAACGTGGCCAAAGTGACAATCATCGCCGGAATCTTGAACTGGGTAATGAAAAAGGCGTTTATCAACCCGTAGACGATACCAATCGTAATCGAAATCGCAAAAGCGAGCCAGATGTTGTCCAGCCCGAGGGCGATCAACGTATTTACTGCGATGTACTGACCGGAAATGGCGATCGCGGGAAACGACAGCTCAATCCCTCCCGCAATAAGGGCGACAAAGAACGCAAGTGATAGAATTCCCAGCCCTGCACCGCCCCTCAAAAGACTTAACCAGTTACCAGTTGTCAGAAAAGCCGGTGCAATATTCGCCGTAACAACGGAAAAAACCAGTATGAGAATTACCAGATACGTTTCGTGACGGCGCATCACTCGGGCACCCGTCCCCTTCAGATCAATCATGATACCGCCCCTTGTTCTTCCGCTTGCGCCACGACACGGCCCACCTCTGCTTCATCAACATTCTGAAGATCCCGAAACTCCTTTACAATCCGTCCGTTCCGCATGACGAGGACACGGCTGCATACCTGCAATACTTCATTTACCTCATCAGATATAAGGAGTATTCCCATACCCGTCGCGGCAAGGTCCTGAACGACATCATGAATACGGGCTTTGGAAACGACGTCAACACCTATCGTTGGGCCGTCCAGGATAAAAATATTCGGTTTCACGGCAAGCCATTTGGCCAGAACTACCCGCTGCTGATTACCACCGGAAAGTGTTGAAACTGAATTCTCACCCGAGGGTGTTTTTATTGCAAGGCGCTCGACCCAGTCTGTCCATATTTTGCGACGTTCATTTTCGTCAAGAATACCCAGAGGGCCACGTATATCGTCTACCACCGTGGTGATGATGTTATCCGCAATGGATTGGTCTTCAAAAAGTCCCTGGACATGCCTGTCTTCAGGCAGATAACTGATGCCCAAGCGTTTTGCTTTTTGGGGACTGGAAATGTCAACTTGTTTTCCGTCGACAAAAATCTTGCCGTTATCGGGAAGGTTCAACCCGAAGAATGACAACGCCAATTCTGTGCGACCGGACCCGACCAGGCCCGTGAGTCCGACTATTTCGCCTCCATGGATCGTCAGGTCGACATCGTGAAATTGTCCTTGTTTCGATAAACCCCGAATTTCCAGTAATACCGGGGCATTCTGCTCTTCCGGATCAAAACTGAAAGGTCGGTACTCCAGGTGCTGACCACTCATGAGGTAGGTAAGTTTGTCATGATCAAGGGTGTCCGCCTGATAATCCCCGACCTTCTTCCCGTCTCGAAGGACCGTAACCGTATCGGCGATCTCAAAGACTTCGTTCAGCTTATGGCTCACAAAAAGCATCGCAACACCGCGGGCATTCAATCGTCTAACCACCCTGAAAAGCCGCTTCACATCGTCCGCAGTGATGGCCGAAGTCGGCTCATCCATGATGATCAGTTTTGCTCCCTGGGTCAGGGCCCGGGAAATAGCAACGATCTGCCGTTGTGCCATGGAGCAGTTCTCCAGCGGCATGTCCACGTCAAGCACCTCTTCGAGCTGATCCAAAGCGTGTTGGGCAACTTCACGCATTCGGTTCCAGTTCGTCAGACGCCGCCCTTCCTCTATCATCTGACTAAGAGAGATGTTCTCCGCCACAGTGAGGTTGGGAAAGAGACAGAGATCTTGGTAGATGATCTGTATTCCGTTTCGAATAGAGTCGATGGCCGAAATGGCCCGACCGAACGAATGCCCTCCAATGACAATTTCGCCTTTATCAGGCTGAACGGCTCCGCCGATTACTTTTATCAGCGTCGATTTTCCCGATCCGTTTTCACCGACGAGGCAATGCACTTCACCGGCCGCAACGGAAAGATCGACGCCCTGTAACGCCTGCACTCCCGCATAGGCTTTATTGACGTTTCGAACTTCCAAGAATGATTCTACCATATATGGATAACCTCCAAACGTTTTGCAAACACTTGTCTCCCCAAGGTGAAACTACGGTACCCGGTATAAACCCATTTAGGCGGGTGCGTACAAAAGATATCGCAAGGGCAGTTTCATTGGGGAGACAACCGACCGGACCCTAAAGCCCGGTCGGTTGCGTGTTATTCATCTCAAGATGTGATTAACGCAAAATACGTCGCTTACAGCTTCCATTTCCCGTTGGCATCGCGCCATTCGTCCAAGTTGTCCTTATTGACATCGGCCCACGCCTGTCCGTACACAACAGGAACCCCACTTTCGTTTTTCTTGATTATGATGTTCTCGTAACCGGGACGCCCAAGATCCATGCCTTCGGTTATTTCTTTACCCTGCAGCAAATGGTATGCGATGTTCGCAGCCGCATAACCGGCATCGGCGGGTACCCAGAAGTGAATCGATTGAGCTGCACCACTTTCAACGTAATCACCGGCGACTGAGGGCAGACAAGTACCAAACGCAGCCACCTTCCCGATCAAACCC
>JBAYPC010000355.1:0-3327 GCA_041677905.1 Alkalispirochaeta sp.
CCGAGAAAACAGATAACGACGGGTTTCTCGATTTTCCCGATCCGTTCGGACAACCGGGCCACAACACTCATGGCCGGGGGTTTTGATACGATAAGAATCACCTTTGTATTCGGATCAGCGTCAAGAGCATCGATTCCCGCGAGCATCATCCTGCCCCCAACCTTTTCTGTTGCATCCCGACCACCGGTACCGATCGCCTGCGTAACCCCTGCGCCGATGCGACTGATAAGAACCGACGTCTCCTGGAGACCTGTTCCCGATGCCGCCACAATACCGATGTCACCTTTATCTAGAGAATTGGCAAACGCCAGCGGAGTGTGGTTGATGACGGCTGTACCGCAATCCGGGCCCATCATCAAAAGACCTTTCCCCAGGGCATAATCCTTAAGCTCAATCTCATCTTCGACAGAAACATTATCGCTGAAGAGAAGCACATGCAGCCCTTTGTCCAATGACTTCATGACCTCGCCCCGAGCGTACTGCCCCGGAATAGAGATCACCGAGATATTTGCACCCGGGAGCTTTGCAAGAGCAGAATCAAGAGTCCGAACCTCCGCAAATCCGGCCGCGCTCACGTGAGAGGACCGATTATCCAGCGCCTCTTCAGCCTTGCAAATTGCCGCGCTTACCGCTGCATCGTCATCGCCTCGGGCCGCAAAGATCAGATCATTAGGTGTCGCATCCTTTCCATTCTGCGCCAGTAGATCAGACTCCTGCAGAATATCTTTATTCATGTCGGTAGCCATCATCACCGCCACGTTTTTTGCTCCAAGTTGTTCCGCCATTCGATTGGTAATCAACATCAAAGTTGCTGAATCGTAGTATGAATTCGGGCGGACCTTGTTCTTTACGCTCATTCCTTCCCCCAGGTCAATTGAATTGCACATGTTATCTGTAAAGCAACTATAGAAATTAATCAGCGTATTGTCAACTATATTTCGGGTATTGCCATCTTTTCGCTTATTATTTTCCCTATATTTCGTCGTTTCGAAGATGCTAAAAATATATTTCGTCGTCTTTTACGAAAAGCCCACCTTGCATCGTCCAAGACGAGCGTTGGTTCATTCTCAAACAGAAACGCTGTAGTACCCACAGCTTCCTCCGACTTAGGTTTATTGGTCGGAGGACATTCGTCCCGCTTGATTGAATCCAGGCTCAACGCGCGGTGAGCGAGCCGATCACACCGCCCCCGATGATGAGAACACCCCCGACCAGGTGCGCCGGTCCCACCGCCTCACCGAGGAGCGCGATGCTGAGGAGGGAGCCGTAAAGGGGGAACATGTTGTAAAAGACCATCGCTCCGCCCGCCCCCAGTTTCTTGATACCGGTGTTCCAGAGGAAAATACTGAGCCCTGCCGGGACAATTCCCAGGTAGATGACGACGAGGATGAGACCGGGTGAGAACGACACGGGAATAAACTGCTGCTCCACGATTGCGGCGATCACGAGGACGGGGATGCCCATATAAAGGGATAATATCGTCGCTGACAGGGGCGATCGATTTCGCGTTGCCCGACGGCTGGCGACGGACTGGATACCCCAAAACGCGACGGCGAGAAGGATGATGAGGTCGCCGGGGTTGATCCCGACGGTGCGGATAGCGCTGAAAGACCCGCCGGTAATGAGGATCGTCACGCCAAACAAGGCCAGGAGTGCGCCGAAGAGCTGACCCTTTTTGTACGGCTCTTTGATGAGCCACGCGGCAAAGGCCGCCGTCACCAACGGTGCCATTCCGTTGACGAGGGCTCCGTTTACCGCCGTGGTAAAGCGCAGTCCCAGGTAAATGAGTGGGGAAAACAAGACGATTCCTGTCGCCGCCATGAGGGCCAACGGCCAAAGGTCTTTTCCGGGTCGCCGCTCCTCAGGAGCAATTTTCCCGATGAAAAATGAAAACATGATCCCCGCCACCACAAACCGGGCCGCGGCGAGGGTCACCGGCCCGATCTCGCCCCGGATATACCGACCGATCGCGACGTTGGTCGCCCATCCCAAGGTTGCGATGTTGACGAAAAGGATACCCATAAGGGTGTTTTTGGTGCTGGTCTGCATCGGTAAAGGATAGCACGGGTAGGAGCCGGGCGTTGGGCAACCAATCAGTCAGTCTGCTCAAAGACCAGCCTGCCCTGTCCCCCTAGTGTTTCAAGCTCCAGCCGCCGGTCCACGACACGGTATTCCCTCGCCTGGACCAAAAGCTCAATCAGCCGTGGGGCCGGAGAGGCGGGCGCCCACGCCGCCAGTGTTGCCATAGTTGGTTCGATTGCTACGGTGGTACCGTCGGCGGTGTATGTGCCGTTGCCGATGTTGAACTCCAGCCGCATCGACACGGTTCCATCGGCAAACAGCGACATGAGATAATCCTGCTGGGGAAGAGGTGATATCGATCCTGTCGGTGTCTCTGCAGCGGTCCATCTCCACACGCCAATGATGGATGGATCAATTTCCGAACCCGGCATCCCGTCGGCCCAGGTGGTTCCAGCCACCAAAACGAGCCCCAGAATGAGTGTTACGGCAATAACGATGTGTCGATTCTTTTTCATGTGTGTTCCTCGTGCATCTTGTGGTTGGTGCTTGTACCTTGGGAGACAGCATATACGGTAGCGTCGAAAAGAGTTATCCAAACAGGGCCGTTGCGTATAAATTTGCGTCGAGTCAGGCAGGGTGGAGAGACCGATCAAGGCGAATTAGGGATCAAGGTCCTGACCAGGCGAACACCGATACTGTGGCTGGTGGCATCGGGACTGAAGGCGCCGCGGTTGGTGCGTCTCAGGTTTTCCCGGGGGGTGTTCCAGGCACAGCCCCGGACGACCCGTAGTTCCCGGTTGTAGACATCCGGCACGGGTGCCGGCGGGCCGCCGTCGGGTACTGCTACTGTCGGTGTGGCGGATTGCGAGCCCGGACCACCATTGGCGTACCAGTCGGGGTCGTACCAGTCTGCGGTCCACTCCCAAACGTTTCCCATCATGTCTGCGAGTCCGGCGGGGTTGAAGTAGCCCAGTGCACCGACAGGGGTGGTGGGGCCGCCGGCCCGGGTGAACGGCGGGGCGAGGTCTTCCCAGCGGTGGCCGCTGCGCTGGTAGTTTGAACCTCGCAGCTCAATTGGGCCGAGGGGGCGGTCTTCCCGGATGCGAGGCGCCGGTGTGTCTTGTGTGTCTTGTGTGCCTTGTGTGTCTCGTTGAACCCGCCGGTCCAGGGCTGCGGCGAACGCCCATTCGGCTTCGGTAGGAAGACGGTAACCGTCCCGGTCCGGATGCACAGCGATGCCGTCGGCAGAGATTTCGTAGACCTGGTCTCGTCCTGCCAGGAGAGAGCGTTCATTTGCAAGGACTA
>JBAYPC010000356.1:0-3327 GCA_041677905.1 Alkalispirochaeta sp.
ACTATATTGTCTTCGACGGTGGTTTCGTATATTGCCATGTGGGTGATCGAATCTTCGCCCATGAATATGAGGTCGCCCGGTTCTGGTGTCTCAATTGGTGTGGTGTAGGTGTTGAGGAAATTCACAACGGCTGCGTCATAGAAGGGCAGGGCATAGGGGGTGCCGATTACCGCCTCTTCATAGGCGTTCACGACCAGGCCGCTGCAGTCGATTCCCAGGGCTGAAATTGTTGAATAGTGGTCCTGGCCGCCGTATTCGTAGTCCATACCGATATAGTACTGGGCGATCTCCAGGGCTCGTGTTCTGATATACTCCGGTGCTGCTATGAAATCTTGGGTCTGCCCGTTGTTGACACCACCAACGATGTCACATGCACTTACTACGGTGACGGCAATTACTGTGAGAAGAGCCTTGTGTACCGCCTTGTTTTTACCGTGATTCATTATCGGTGATGCTCCTGTCTTCATTCAGTTTATGCCAAAACATGTCGACACGCGAAATGGCCCCCCGATCCGGTAGTGTGCCGGGCTCCGCTATGGCGTAACGAGTTACGTCACAGGCAGAACTGGCCATGGGCAAGTGGTGTACCGGGCTACGCCATAAGCGGAACGCAAGTTCAATAAAAAAAGAGAAGACGGAGAGGTGCGTATCGGGAGGCTTGTCCAGGTTATCATACTGCTGTCTTCCTTTGTGACAAGTGATGTTGCCAACCAACTTGTAGTCTCGGATAATATCTGTATGAAGAGGGTTGGTATGTTCGAAGCTAAGACGAAGTTGTCCGAACTCTGTGACGAGGTGAACCGGACCGGTAAGAGCATTCTGGTGACCAAACGCGGGAAGCCGTACGTGCGTATTGTGCCGCGTGAAAAGCCCGATACTACCGGTTCTTCGGTCTGGGAAGCCCGCGAGCGGTACGAGTCGGAGCACGGTCTCAATGATACGCCGGAGTTCCCGTCGATACACCGGGAAGCTGAACCGGTATTTGATCCTTTTGATACCGGTCCGTTGGAGTAGGGTGTGCCGTACCTCCCCGATCCGGTAGTGTGCCGGGCAGAACTGGGCACAGGCCCAACGGAACGCAAGCCTGGTCGCACGCCACTTTGCGGACGTGCTGCGCGGCCAGGCATCCCGGTTCAATATAAAAAATAGAGAATATCCCCGAAAGTGACGGCTATCACGGGACGCAGCGGGTTTGGGCTCATGTACTACAGCACCGGGGGAGCCGGTTGGTTCCATTAAAGTATTGACGTTGTTAGTAAACATTAATTAACTTGTATAGGAACAAAAATCGGGTCGGGGACGGTGAAGCACTGGACCCGCAAACAAGGGGACACCATGGAGATTACAAAAAACACAAAAGTCTATGACATTCTAAGAGAGTACGGTGATATTGCGGAGGTCATGGAATCTTTCGGTATCAAGCGGGTGGGTACCTACTCGCTGCGACGTGCGATCACGAGGTTTATTACCGTTGAGCGGGCCGCCCGTATTCATAAAGTTCCGCTGGAACAGATGCTTGCAAACCTGCGGGCCGCAACGATAAAATCATAACATCAATCGAAAAGGAATCTCATGATAGAAACGGAATACATCTTTACACCCACCGAGAAGTTGGCGATGGAGAAGATCGTCGACGATAGTAACGTGAACATCAATCACATTGTCGTACCACCCGGCGAGGCGGTGCCGACTCACGTGTCAAACTCTCACGTTCACCAGATCATTGTCCGAGGAGTTCTCTCCCTACGCCTTGAGGATGGGGAGTTCCATGACCACCCTGCAGGGACGATTGTCGGCGTACCGTTCAACAAGAAAATGGTCATTCAGAACAACGGTAAGGAGACGCTGGAGTTCTTTGTGGTGAAAGCGCCGAATCCGAGGGATATGCCCAAGACTAAAGAGATTTAGACCGAAACGGCGGCGATTTCCTTTAGGCACAGGACACAGCGGGTCAGGATCAATGGTGCCGAGGCGCTGGCCGTTATCGCGATCCGGTTGCTATGCCGATACCCAGGGACTACACTGGTCACATGCGGACTTACAAATCGCTTTTGGCACTTGCTGAAGAGCTCGACGGCGATGCCCTGGAAATGGATCGGTTAATGGCCAGAAACCGGACCGCCTGGGAGCGCATACTGCAAGGTGCGGACGATCCGGTTGACTGGGGTGCGTTGGGTTTTACGATACAGACGCTTTACGGGGTGTTGGAAAATTATTTCTTACGAATTTCCAAGTACTTTGAGAACAATCTGCCTTCCGACCGGTGGCACCAGACTCTTGTAGACAAAATGGCCATTGAAATTCCTGGTATCCGTCCCGCCCTCTTTACCAATCCTGACCACGTCAAGATGGTGCGAGAATTGGCTGCGTTTCTTGCTAAGCTGCGGAGTATTGCCGATGTCCTCTGATCTTGGGGCATTTGACCCGCAACCGTTCGCCGACGGTCTGCGCCGGCTTAACGAACGGGAGCGGCGCCGGACGGCGACGCGCGCCGACGCCGCCAGATTGGAGGCCCAGCTCCTTGCAGATCGGATCGCTGTCGCGGTGCCGGGTGTCCGACGGATATACTTGTTTGGATCTCTTCTTGAGGATGTTCCTGCAAACCTCGCTTTTGATATCGACCTGGCTGTAGAGGGTGGGGACATCTATGCGGCGATGGAGGTGTGCGAGGCCTCGGACTGGAAGGTTGATCTGGTGGATTTGGAGCGTGTGACTGCGTCGGTGGCGGACCGGATCAGAAGGACGGGTCGCCTTTTGTATGGCAAGTGATACTGGGTCCTGATTCTGCGAGTACTTTAGAGTGAACGGTTTTGCGGGCCAGGGCGCCGATCTCACGTCTACTATCGGTGCCCCCCGATCCGGTAGTATGCCGGGCTCCGCATTGGCGTACCGAGCTACGCCATAGGCAGAACTGGCGACACACCCAACAGAACGCAAGTTCAAGATAAAAATATGGATATGGACGGCCTACGTCGATGCGATGGCGCAGGTGATTACCAAATCCCTGGAAACAGGCGGTAACGGGTTTCTTTTCCGTAGTCTTGATACCCTTCGAGTTCTTCTTGCAGCACCTTGTCTTCAAGGCTCGTCCTGACGATATAACCGGATGCAACCAGAACGCCGGGAATGAGAGCGACCCATGACCCCAACGCAATAGGGGTCATCAGCATGCTTATAATTCCCCCGGTGTACCCTGGGTGGCGTACATACTGATACGGTCCCTGGGTTACGACTCCGTGATTTCGATCTGTCTGAATTCGTACGGTGGCAGAGAAGAACTGATTGGAGGCCATTGACCATGTCGCTATCAATAACAAAACCGGCGAG
>JBAYPC010000357.1:0-3311 GCA_041677905.1 Alkalispirochaeta sp.
GGCTGCACCGAACCGGGGGCGATTGGGTACGCAGCGGCCCGGGCGGCGGCGGTGTTAGAAAACGTGGAGGCAGTTGAACCTGATGCGATTCGGGTGTGGTTGTCCGGAAGTGTGTACAAAAATGCGCGAAGTGTCGGTATTCCGGGTACGTCGAGTTCCGGTATCGCCTTGGCAGTTGTCCTTGGGGCGCTTTACGGCAAGGCCGACCGGGCGCTTGAGGTGTTTGGGGGTATTACCGAGGCTGAGATAGCTCGTGCCGAATCGTACTGTCGGAGGACTCCGCCGTCTGTAGATGTAGACAACTCGGAGGAACCGTTTTTTATCGCCGTAGAAATTGACCGGAGCGGCCACACCGGTCGGTGCACAATTACGGGGGACCACACCCATGTCACTTACGTGGGGGTAGACGGGAGGACCGTGTATCAAGCGGAGAAAAGTGCGGTTTCTGGTGAAATGGGGTCACTTTCATGGGCGTCTCTATCGGCGGTTCTGAATTCACGGGTGCACCTCGATGAGGGCGATGAGGCGTTTTTCATGACGGCAATCCAGAAAAACAGAGATGCGGGAACGGCGGCGACGCAGAGTGGTGCCCTTGAGCTCACGGCGGCTCTGTTCCCCCGACAGGAAGAACCGGGAGTCGCGATCGGGGAGCTTGATTCGTTAATCCGCCGGTTTACCCGAACGACCGTTGCGGCCGTAGAAGACCGGATGACCGGTGCGTCCCGTTCGATAATCACCAATTCCGGGAGTGGAAATCAGGGTCTTACGGCGACAATACCGGTTGTCCTTGCCGCGGAATCACTGGGTTCGGACAAACGGACACTCATTGAAGCGGTGTATCTGTCCCACGCGATCAACGTCTACGTACGCAGTTACCAGGCAGTGCTCTCCGGGATGTGTGGTCTCATTGGGGCGGCCCTGGGTGCCGTCTGCGGTGTGTTGTATCTGGTTACACCCCCGGAAGGGCTTCTTGAAGCGGTACGGCGGGCAAGTAACGCCATGACCGCATCGGTGACGGGGATGATCTGTGATGGGGCCAAGGTGAGTTGCGCCTACAAGTGTGCTCTGGCTCTTGATGCGGCCGCTTACGGGTATCGTCTCGTCCAGAGTGGGATCGACGTGTTTGAAGGGGAAGGGGTAGTCGGAGAGGACCTTGAGCAGACGATCCAAAACCTCGGTGGGATTGCTACCCGGGGTTTGTGCGGTGTGGATGACGTAGTTCTTGGCCGAAATTAGGCGTGACCACCTACGTCTGTAAGGCCCTCTGAGTTCTCAGAGGGCGTCTTCGTCTTCGTCGGCGTCGGCGTCGCCCTCTCCGTCGACGTCTTCCACGTCGGGCAAGACCAGTTTGTTGGTAGCGCTGATGATGTCTTCAATCTGGGAACGGTTGAGGTCACTGACGGCGGATATGTCGGTCATGGCGCCGGCAATGGTCTTCATACCTTCCCCGATCCGGTGCATGGCGTCCCGGGACTGCTGGGTGATGTCATTGACGTTCCGGATCGCTTCCAGCATCTGCTTGTTCCCGGCCTCCATTTCGGCTGATCCGTCGTGAACGGCGCCGGTCATCTCTCTCATCTGCGTCAGAGCTTCAAGTATTTCCGATCCCCCGGTGCGCTGTTGTTGCATGGCGCTGAACACCTCTGCAAAGACGGACCGGACGTCTTCCAGGGCCGTCTGAATCTGGGAAAAACTCTGATTACTGGTTGCGCTGCCGTCTACCAGCCGGCTAATCAACAGGAGCATGGACTTGATGTCTTTCTTGACCTGGTTGGACTGGGCGCTGGTCGTTTCGGCGAGTTTGCGGATTTCGTCGGCAACAACGGCAAAACCGCGGCCGTACTCTCCAGCGTGGGCCGCTTCAATGGCGGCGTTCATGGCAAGCAGGTTGGTTTGGCCCGCTACACCGGCGATAAGCTGGTTTGCCTCCTGTAAGCTCTGACCGGCGTCGGCCATCTCACTGACCAGCGACTCCTGCCGGCTAAGGGAATCCCTGCCCGCATCTGCTGCGCCGGTCAGAGTCCCCAGCTGGTCCTGGGCGCGGGAGGAAACCTGGGTGATGCTCTCTACCGAGGCGATCAGCTCTTCAATGGCTGCCGAAGACTCTTCAATGACCGAGACTTGCTGCTGGACGCTGTTGTCCAGGGATTCGATATTCCGGGCCATCTCTTCGATAATAGACGATGTCTGGGTCACGTTGGCGACGAGGTCGTCGTTCTGTTCCCTGCTTGTTTCGACAATCGTGTTGATATCCTGCACCGTTCCGGCGGTGGTGTTGGATGTTTTTGCCAGTTGTTGCCCCGTGCGGCTCAGGACGTTCATCCGCTGGACTACCGTTGCAATAATCTGACCCAGTTGATCAATTGCGGTGTTGATGTTGTTACCCAGTTCGGCCACTTCATCGTTACCGGGCGTATGTACGGCGGCGCTGAAGTCACCTTGGGCGAGAGCGGCGCTGACGCCCATGACGCTCCGGACGCGGACGACGATGTTCCGTGCAAAGAACGCTGCGAAGATAAAGGCTGCCGAAAGACAGACAACGGTTGCAACGGCGAGGAAGATAATGCTGCCTCGGGCGGTCTCCTGCATCTGAAGCCGCTGAGCGACCAGCAGGTTGACGATAGACTGTTCGGCCAGGGAGGCGATACTGCTGTAGGACCGTCGAACGTTTCGGTAATTGCCGTCAATCGCCTTGCTGAAGTTGCCGAACTGGTTGAGTGAGTTCATCTGCTGTTGTGCCAACTCCCGCATCCGTTCCAGATATCCGATCATCTGGGTTGCCGTTTGGCGTATACTTACGTCGGTAGAGGCCGCCACACTCTGCCCCAGAATTTCGGTACCACCGTCGACCATGACTTGGGCTGAGTCGATGGCGTCGGTGAGGTATCCGTCGACACGTTCAATATCGGTCTCGCCGGTCAGGCCGGCGGCAATGCTGGTGAGAGTCACCGTGGCCTGTGCGGCGAGGTACCGGGAGTTCTGAATAGCGTAGAGATGAGGTGTGGCCGCATCTGCGACAACTCGTGCAGCCCGGTTGAGTTGGATAATCTGCCAGACGCCGATACTACCGGCAACGATGATAATGGCAGCAAGACTTTGGAACGCGATCATGAGGCGTGTCCGTAAACGCATGCCTGGGGCCTCCCTTTTTGCGATCTGCAATGTTGTTCGGGTGCTTTTTTTCTTTCGCCCCCGTACGGTCTAGTCTACACCGTCCAGTTCAGGCTATTACCATACCGCATATCTTGAGGACCTGTCCAATAGACGCCGTGACAGGGTATCATCGACAGGAGTCCAACGGATCGGCGGGA
>JBAYPC010000358.1:0-3279 GCA_041677905.1 Alkalispirochaeta sp.
AAGCAGGTGAGGACGTGGGCGAACCAGACGGCGTCGCCGACTGGCCGGCTGTGATGGGGTTGTGAGTGGTATCGGGGTTCGTTTGGTTGTGTGGGATATCATTTCAACGGTGTCCTCCCGCGGAAACTCCGCGCCAACGTAAGGCGATCGGCGTATTCCAGATCGCCGCCTACCGGCAGGCCCAGGGCAAGGCGCGATACGGTCACCCCAACTGTCTCCAGTTGACGGGCAACGTAGAGAGCCGTTGTATCACCCTCGACGGTGGGGTTTGTGGCGATAATCACCTCTTCCACTACGTCCGTCTTTGCCCGGGAAAGAAGTGAACGAATGGCAAGATCGTCGGGACCGATTCCCTCTATGGGTGCAATAACGCCACCGAGGACGTGGTACAGGCCGTGGTACTCACGGCTCGCTTCAAGGGCGGCTACATCCTGGGGCTGTTCCACAACACAGATGGAACTGGTGTCCCGGCCGGGGTCGGTGCAGATGGGGCAGGGGTCGGTTTCGGTATAGGCGCCGCAGACGGAGCAGCGGCGGATCGTCTCATGCAGGGTGTGGATCAGTGTGGCAAGGCGCTGGGCGTCGGCCTGATCCCCGGCCAGGAGGGCGTAGGAGATGCGGGTGGAGCTTTTCTTGCCCAGGCCAGGCAGGCGAGAAATGGCTTGTATGAGCTGTTCCAGGGTGTTCAGTGCCATGACGGGGGTTCCGTGATTGGAGGCGGCGCGTCACGCGCCGCCGAACATCCCTGGCGGGATGGGGAGCCCACCGGTCAGAGACGAGAGGTTTTCCTGTAGAGCCGCCCGTATTTTTGCGACCGCGTCGTTATGAGCCGCCCGAACCAGGTCCTGCAGCATATCCTTATCCGCCGGATCGATCACCTCCGGGGCGATTTCCACGTCCAGTACGGTGAACTCTCCGTTCATCTCCATGCGAACCATATCGCCTCCGGCGGTGCCGGTGACGTGGATTTCCCGCATTTTTCGCTGGGCTTCCTGCATAGTCTCCTGCAGTTGTCCCATGTTTTTCAGTATGTCCATCGGGTTCATGACTGTCCCTCCACTATCTCTCCGCGAAACACTTTGCGTACCATTTCGGCTTCGCCGTTGACGGTGTCCGCTTCTTCCTGAGGCAGGTCTTCCAGGGTGCTGATCCGGACGGACAGGGTGGTTCGCTGCAGGTGTTCCAGTGCCGCCGCCTGTATGGCGTCACGGTCCGGCGAGAGTGCGGCCGCACCAAAGTCATCGGCAAAGGCGATTGTCAGGGTGTCGTCTTCAAGGCGCCAGAGCCGGGCCCGGGCAAGGAGTGCGGCCACGCTGATGCGCTGGGTCCGGAAGTGGTCGATAATGGCCTGGACTTGCTCGATACCGACCCCTTGTGTTTCCGGTTCATCAGAAAATCGGGAAGTATCAGCAAGCCTGTTGATGGAAGGGTCCAAACTCGTTGTATCATCGGGAGTTACCCGTTCGGTATTCGGGTTTTCAGATGATTGTTCTACCCTGGAAGGATTTACCGTCCCGGCATCAACAGGGTTCTCAATACTCTTGGATGCATGGAGCAATTCTTGCTGCAGGTCCCGCACCTCCTTGACCAGACGCTGCGGCGCCAACAGCGACGTCAGTGACGCCAGCCTGCTGACGGCCAGTTCCAGATCAAAGCGTTGGTTAATCGAGTACCGCAGGTCCCGATAAAGCTGCAGGATAATTTCGTTGGCCTGTTCCAGCTGATACCTGTCAAAGCCCGTCCTGACCGCTTCGGGCACCCGGTCGATGTTGATGCCGAGAATTGCCTCGCGGGTAATGCCGTTCACCGCAAGTAAGAGGGTGCGCAGATAGTCGGCCAGATCTATCGTAAAGCGCTCAACCGGTACCCCCGACTGCAGGGCGGCGTCCACAAGTTCCAGGGCATTTTTCGTATCGCCGGTTGCAAGGGCCTCACCCAGCGAGTTGAGCCGTTCCAGGCCGAGAAGACCCAGCTTGCTCTGGATGATATCCAACCGGACGTGCTTGTCCGAAAAGGCGACCACCTGGTCAAAGAGGGTGTAAGCGTCCCGGAGACTGCCGGTTGCCTCCCGGGCAATCCAGGAAAGAGCGTCTTCATCGGCCTGGACATCCAGTTCCTTTGCCGTCTCCATAAGCATGGCCCGGATTTCTTCCAGAGGAATAAGCCGGAAGTTGAACTGCTGGCAGCGGCTGCGGATTGTGGCGGGGACTTTGTGGATCTCCGTAGTGGCAAAGATGAAGATTATGTACGGAGGGGGTTCCTCAATGGTCTTCAGCAGGGCGTTGAACGCACTGTTGGAGAGCATGTGAACCTCATCGATAATGTAGATCTTGTAACGGGACGAGTTGGGTGCAAAAAGAACTTCGTCCTTGATGGTGCGGACGTCATTGACACTTGTGTTGGAGGCGCCGTCGATTTCTATGACATCCAGGGCGGTACCCCGGGCAATTTCCTCGCTGCCGGACCACTCCTCACAGCCGTCGGCGTCAGGACCGTCGGGACAGTTCAGCGCTTTTGCAAGGATCCGGGCGGCGCTGGTCTTTCCGACACCCCGGGGACCGGAAAAGAGATAGGCGTGAGCTATGCGGCCTGACTTCAAACTGTTTTTGAGGGTTGCAACGACGAATTCCTGGCCGACGAGCTCATCGAACGTACGGGGTCGTCTGCGTGTCGCCGTCACTTCATAGCTCATCTCGTCCTCCTGCCGCAGCGGCGGCGCAAAAAAAACCCCTTCAGCTCCTCCCAAGCGGTCTGCGGCACAGCCGCCAATCGCTTACCGCTGCTTCCTTCCGGACCTGACGGGGTTGGGCGACGACGACTTGCACAGGGCCCGGGTTTCAACACTGAAGGGGCAAAAACGGAGAGAGGGGGATTCGAACCCCCGGTACCCGGTTAGAGTACAAACGCTTTCCAAGCGTTCACCTTCAGCCGCTCGGTCATCTCTCCAGAACGTGAACACCCGCGACGGGTTCTTTATCTATACCATCCGTCGTGCCAATCTGTCCATGTACGGCCCCGACTAACGGAGAGGGAGGGATTCGAACCCTCGGTACGGACAAGCCGTACAACAGATTTCGAGTCTGCCCGATTCAACCACTCTCGCACCTCTCCCGATGTGCGACGGTTATGGTACTCGTAATGTGGGGTGATAATCAACAGGGCAGACTGACTGCAATGCGCCTCTGCCATGCGTTCGATTTACAAAGATTCTACACTGCCGAACGATGATTCGACGGTACGAGCTCGATCTTCGGCATCAGTAGTCGGGATAACAAACTG
>JBAYPC010000359.1:0-3279 GCA_041677905.1 Alkalispirochaeta sp.
AACATGTGGACCACCGACGATATGCGGGCCACCGCCGGCTCCGGCGTCCTCCTGCTCATCCGCCCGGAGCCGCCCCTGCCACAGGTGCAGCCGCGTGTCCGGGTAGTCCCACCACGCCACATCGTCCACCCCAAGACCCCGAAACGAGCGGTACGTCTCGTCCCGGCGGCGGGCCACCACATCACCAGCCGAAACCGCTGAGGTGTAACCCATGCTGCCGTCGGTCGCAATGCGGACCCGCACCGGAATACCGTGGCGATGAGCCTGGGCGAGAAGCAGCCCCCCCGCCAGAGGCGGATCGTCGTCATGAGGAGTGATAAAGAGCCACCGTTCCGCCGGCTGCCAGTCCGGAAATACCTCCGCAAGCGAGCCCGTCACAACCGTACCGTCGGGTAAACGCCGCGCATTCTCCAGGGGAGCATTCCCCACGCCTGCGTCACGCCCGCCCGTCTCACCCGATAAACTCATTCCCCACCTTACGCGCCCGGTGCGGCTTGTCGATATTCACCCCCGCAACCAGACCAATTTCCACCAAGAGGTTCCATCCCGCCGCAAGCTGGACATAGGGAGCCAAATCACCCGCAGACGGAATCCGAATCGTGGGAAACGCCGTATCCCGGTCGGCAATGGCAACAACCTTCATGCCAACCCCCTCCGCCAGAACAGTCCGAAATTTCTCCTCCTGATCCGGAAACGGGTCGACAAGGACGACCAGCTCATCCGGCTGCATAATCTCTTCAATACCGTGGACCGCATACGTGCCTTCCAGAAAATCGGCCCGTTTTCGGGCAACCTCGTCCGATTTCAGCGTCAGCTCCTCAGCAACCCCATCGTTCCGACCGGCAAAATAGAGCCCCGGCGCCGCCACAGCACCCCGCACGATATCCGGCGGTATCACCACCCGCAGCGCCTCGTCAAAGAGCTCAGCCAACCGAACCAGGTCAACCGCGGGAGCACCGTTCCGCCTGCGAAACAGCACATCGAACACCAGCGCTTCTTCCACCACCGACTTCGTTGCCGCCACAGCCTCTTCCGGGCCGCACCCAAGAACAAAACTGCTGTCCGCCCTCTCCGCAATCGGCGTGCCGCCATTTGCCACAATACCGGTAGAACCGGCGGGCGTCCCGTCCAGAAGCAGCCTGACCCCCTCCGCCGTCTTACCTGAGTTGGACGCTACAAACAGATGGTACCCCTCAAGCTTGTACTCCCCCGCCTGCCGAGCCCCCTCAGTGACAAAACACTCCTTCCAACCCTCTCTCATCGCCTGGGCCATCAGCCGCTTCGCCGGAAAAATTCTACTCGACCCCTCACCGGACAGCAGAATCCGGTCCGAGCCAACCGGGATCGCCTCTGCCGCCGCCGCATCAAAACCTCGAATAATCCCCGGCGTCGCCAGCATCTCCCGGCAAAGCGCATATTTGCTGTAACCCTTTGATTCGTTCATGTCAGCTCCTTCAACTCAGAATACAAAAACCGCCCCCTACCTTATGAACCCCCGCCCATATCGTCAACGGCACCCCAACCCGTTGCTAATTTAGGAACGTTGATTCAGACTCACAACATTCGGAGGCCACCATGGAAATAGTCGATCTTAGTCAGGAGTTTTACCCGGGTATGCCGGTGTTCACGGGACACCCGGAGTTTGCGATGAAAATCGCCGTAACACACGAGCAGCGCGCCGGCAATCTCAACGCAACGACTCACTCCCCAGTTGTTCATGCAATTCAAATAACCGAACATGCAGGGACCCATGTGGATGCCTTCAACCACTTCGGTGCCGAATGGTTGGAACAAGACATAACAACAATGCCCCTTGAGATGTTTATCACCCGGGGGATCTGCCTTGATCTGTCAGACAAGACGCTGCTGGAGATAATTGAGCCACAGGACATCGAGGCGGCTGCAAGAAAAGACTCACTGAAAATCGAACCCGGCGACACGGTTTTACTGTACACAGATCACTACCGACGACACTTCGGAACCGACCAATGGACCAACGGACCGGGAATCTCAACCGATACGGCGCGCTGGTTCGGCGAACAAAAGGTCAGCGCATTTGCCGTAGAGACAAGATCTCCCGGCGTTATCGGAGTCTCCAACATGGACGTTCACACAAGCGGTGGTCAGCTTTCGTACACCCACTATGAAAACCTGATAAACCTGCACCTTTTAATCGGGCGCGGTCCCTTTCGGTTCATCGGCCTGCCGCTGAAGATCCGCGGTGGTACCGGTTCCCCCGTACGAGCTGTCGCTATCTTTGAGTAGCCACTGAGGTCGACCGACACGCAGCCGCAGTAAACGCACACAGCCCATATCCGTCTTGTCACAGCTTAACCGGAAGGGTAATCTACGGTGACCGATGCTTCAACGCGACAACCTTCACTTTCTGCCACGACTGATCCGCCTCGCCCTGCCCATCGCCCTGCAGTCCCTGATGACAACTACCCTCAACCTGGTAGACACCGTCATGGTCGGCCAGCTCGGAGAGGTACAGATCGGCGCAATCGCCCTGGGGAACCAGGTGTTTTTCCTCCTGCTCCTCTTTCTCTTCGGCGTCGGCGGCGGCGGTGCCGTCTTCGCCTCCCAGTTCTGGGGCGGACGGGACGTCCACGGCGTACGAAAATCCCTTGCCATCGCCCTCATAGTGGGGTTAGCCGGAGCGGCCTTTTTTACCGTTCTGGCCGAGACCATTCCCACCCGACTCCTTGGGATCTTTACCACCGACCGCGCCGTCATCTCCGAGGGCTCCGGCTACCTTCGCATAGTGGCGCTCAGCTACTTTTTCACGGCCATAAGCATCAGTTATTCCTTCGGACTGCGCAGCATCGGCGATACAAAACTGCCCATGTACGCCACCGCCGTGTCAATCGCCTTCAACATCGTCGGCAACTACATCCTCATCTTCGGGAAACTCGGATTCCCCGCCATGGGCGTTCGTGGGGCGGCAATTTCCACCGCCGTCGCCCGCCTCCTGGAGGTCGCAGTCATCCTCACCGTCGTCTACCGGCGAAACGGACCAACGGCCATACGAAAAGCCGACATTCGACGGATCGACCGCGTCTTCGTCCGCACCTATTTCAAACGGGCGCTGCCGGTCATACTGAACGAGATATTCTGGTCTACCGGATTTACCATGTACACCGTCGTATTTGCCCGCATGGGCACGCCCTTTCTGGCGGCATACAACATCACCGATACCGTCGGCCGACTGATGCTGGTGTTTTTCATGGGGACCGGAAACGCCACGGCCATCGTGATCGGCAACATGATCGGGGCCGG
>JBAYPC010000360.1:0-3272 GCA_041677905.1 Alkalispirochaeta sp.
GCCGGGGATCTGAGTCAGGTAGTATCCCGCATTCTCTTCCCCACCCTTACGCGGAAAATCGACGATTCCGGTATGGGCCAACAGAATAACGATATCCGCACCCCTGGCTTTCATTTCAGGAACGTACTGTACTGCGGCATCGTAGATATCCACAGTGGTGACTTTCCCTGAAAGATGGGCACCGTCCCATGAGGTAATCTGCGGCGGGACAAAGCCGGTTACCCCGATCTTTATCGTCTGGGAAACACCGTTTCGGTCCTTGAATTGCCGCTGCAAGATAACATAGGGATCGAAATACGGAGCCCCAGTCCTGGCGTCAAGAACGTTGGCCGAAACAGCGGGGAACCGCGCGCCTTCCAATACGGCGTTCAGATAGTCCAGACCAAAATTGAACTCATGATTGCCTATGGTCATGGCATCGTAGTTCATCGCGTTCATCAGCTTCATGATGGGGCTTGTTTCCCCGGCTTTCGGCGGATTCTTTGCCAGGTACTCACCAAACGGATTGCCCTGAAAGTTGTCACCGTTGTCCATCAACAGAACGTTACTTCTGGATTCTCTTTCGGATTTGATTGCAGTTGCCAATTTCACCAGGCCGTACTGCTCCGTCGCCGAGTCGGTGAAATAGTCATAATTCAGATAGTTGTTGTGAACGTCCGACGTTGCCAGGATCGTGATGTCCATGGTTTGGCCGGCAAGGCCAAACACAAAGACGGTGAACAAAAGAAGCATAACAACACGTCGAAAACCGTATACGCGCCTGTTCATAAGCCCCTCCTCTTCTGAAAGCGACTTTATTATACACCCGTCACCCTCTTTTTCGTGAGCAATTTTCGCGGCAAATTTTTCAGGGGATGTTCTGCAATTGCGATACGATTTTAATAATCGGTATCCGCAAAACGGGCGCGGTTCTTTCCTTCGGTTTTAGCGCGATACATGGCCATATCCGCACGCCTGAGGGCAGCGGCGGGACTTGAATCTGTTTTTTCAAACCAGGTAATTCCGATGGAGGCACTGACCTGTATGTTGTCTGCAGCCGAATCGGCGACTCCCGTTTGAATAGACACGGCTGCTATACTTCGGTTCAGTTTCTCCGCCAGGGACGCAGCTCCGTCATGATCAACACCATTGAGAATCAACAGGAACTCTTCACCGCCCCACCGGAATAAATGGTCGGTAACCCGCATTGTCGTATGGATCTGGTCGACCACCGCCCTGAGAAGGCGGTCGCCCACGTCGTGTCCATGGATGTCGTTCACTCTTTTGAAGTCATCCAGATCGATCAACAAGAGAGCGGGATTGTCGATTCCGCGCTGAAAACGCCGAAAGGACTCGAAGACGTACAGTTCACCCATGCGTCGGTTAAGGGCTCCGGTCAGAGAATCGTGATTGGATTCTTTCCGGATGGCGACATTCGTTTTGTGCATATACCAGGTTTCCAGTCGGACCAGGACAAAAAGGGCAGACAGAAAAAACACCAGCATCACGGCAATAACGACGACGAAAATACGGGTACTAAGTTGGGCGACGGCAGAACGGGCGTTGTCGATGTAGAGCTGAACGTCTTCCAGGTGCACTCCCATGGCGACTATCCAGGAGTAATCTTCATACAGCGCCGCATAGGTGAGTTTTTCGGCTATTTCCGAACTGTCTTTTCTTTTGAAAAAATAGGTAAAGAACAGTTCGCCCGACTCCTTTATCCCCTCCAGCTCGGTGAGATACGGGGTATTCCCCTTCACGTCCTCCATGTTGGTAGAAAGATAACTGCCTTCCGTATCGATCAGATTCGGGTGGATCCGCCTGATGGCGTAGTTGTCCCCACCCTCCCAGTTGACGATCTCGTTTACCCAGATATAGCCTTCATATTCGAATTCTTGAGAGTGAATGAGGTCCGCTATATCTCGTTTGGTCTGCATATCGACCCATTCTTCATTGACACTGAGCTGCAGGTGGTTTGGACCGAAGGAGAGGACGGATGCATCACCCGACGGTTCCAGGTTCTGGGAAAAACTGGTGTTAAGGCTTTTCTGGTACTCAGGACGCTGTAACAGAGCCGGTACAAGTTCGGCAAACCGACCCGGAGCCTGACCGTATATATTTTCCAAGGCGAGACGCAGATGCCCGATCTGGTCTTCCGCCCGTCGCCTGTTTTTAAGGCGAATCCGGTCTATGTTCCGGATCATATTTTGCACCGTATCTTTCAGATTTGCTTTTTTGATCTCGTATATCTGATTGTAGGTCTGGGTAACGTGGATCGACTCGGAACTCCGGATTGCCCAAAACGCAATGGCAATGCAAAGCACGCAGAGTATAAACATAAATACCGCCAGGAACACATAGTAATGCCTGCGAAGTGTTTCCATCAGGTCAGCCCCAAATACCTCATTATTTTTAATAAAATTACTTCTTATATCGATAAACATCAACGTACCCTATGAAAATACGCCAAAAAACGGTACAACGAATTATGAAGAATAGACCACTTCTCTTAGGCCTTGCCGCCATCGTACTTTTGACCGCCTCTACGGCAGAGCTTTACTCCGCCTCTTTTGACGAAGAGAAAACAGAAACGGCCGACGGCCGAAAATTTATCTTCCCCAGAGATGCACTGGGGGAAGGACCGGTAATTTTCGCCCTCGCCATGCCCCAAGACCGGAAAAACGGCACCCAACAGCAAAAAGAACTCATGGAATGGCAACAGTACTTCAACGAGAACCCGGACATCCTCGGCGATGTTCCCGTCTACCACTTCCCCGTCCTGGCCGGGGTTCCCTTCTTTGCCAAAGGCCCCATCAAAGGCGCCCTGGCCAAATACTACGCCGAAGCGGTCGCCCCGGGTAACCTCGGCGTCCTGTTTGTGTCCGACATAGAGACCTTCACCACAAACGCGGAAATCACCCTGGACGACCAGAGCACCCTCGTCGTCGTGGCCTCGGACGGTACAATCCAAGGCTACCTCAAAGGCGCGCTGACCCATGAAAAAGTCCGCCGACTGCAGGCGTTGATCCCTTAACCAATGATTTTTTGGAAGTGCATCGTATAGGCCAACCGTTTTCCAAAGAAACCCACCTCGCGGAACCCAACTTCGCGAGCCACACGCTGTACGGACGAACGGCTCTGAAAGTGGGGGTCAAAGATGACTTCCGTCACCGAGAGAATTCCATCTTCCTTGAGCGTTTCATAGATTTCTTTTAAGGCCGCTTCCTGTTCAGGGATTTCCCCCAGGACCGTTACCAGTAATGCACGATCATAGTAGTCCTTTTCCAATTTCC
>JBAYPC010000361.1:0-3269 GCA_041677905.1 Alkalispirochaeta sp.
ATAAAAAAGAACCGGTGATCCCGCCAGTCCTCATCGACCGTGAAGTACCCGAAAGGCCCATCCACATGTACCGGATCCCCCGGTTCCAGTCGAGAGAGAAACTGGCTGACCGATCCGCCCTCCACAACCTTTACCAGTATCTCCAGGTAATCCTCGCCGGCGGAGTACACCGAGTACTCCCTCATCTCGATCGACCCCACCGGCCCAACAACCAGATACTGCCCCGGTGAAAACGAGAGACCCCGGCGGTCAAAGCGGAGAACATAGACCGAATCGGTGATCCACCTGACGTGGTGAACCTGTGTCGTTGCTGTAGACGTTACTTTCATACCACACTCAAATCACTGAAAATAGATGATACTATAAGTCAGGAAAAGCATAAAGGTCCTCCCCCGGTCGTTGCCGGAATACGGCACAGACATTGACATATGAATTCACTCCTCAATATATTGAACCTGAGGCCCTTCCAAAACCGTTGTTTTGAAAGTACCTCAGTAACCAAAACAGCCGAGGCACCTTCAAAACTCCCGGATTTTTGAACACGCCTCAGTTAACTGATCATCCAGACGGTGGTGAGGGAGGGATCATGATCGCCGTAATTTACGGGTCGTCCACACTGAATACGGAATACAGCGCCCAGCGAATCCAGGCAGCCTTCGGTGCCGAAAAAGCAGATATTCACAACGTGAAACATCTGGAAGTGGATCTGCTGCGTCAAAGGGACAACCTCGTCTTTGTCAGCTCCACCTGGGGTACCGGCGACCTGCAGGACGACTGGGAAGTCTTCTTCCCGCACCTTGATACAGTTGATTTCCGCGACAAGACCGTTGGCCTCGTGGGCCTTGGAGACCAGGAAAACTACCCCGATACGTTCTGTGACGGTATTTCACTGCTCTACGACAAAGTACTGGAACTGGGGGGGCGCATAGTCGGCGAGACGTCGACGGAAGGGTACTCTTTCACCCGTTCCAATGCAGTGCGAAATGGAAAATTTGTCGGCCTCATCCTGGATGAAGACAGTCAGGCCGACCGGTCGGCAGAGCGAATAGACACATGGGTGCGCCGTTACCTTAAAGAGACAGTTTCGTATGCCGCGTTGCGGCACCCGAAATAACACGTAATAGAAAGCGAGATATCCTTTCGTCTGGAAGCAGCTGAGTCGTCCGGGAGTAGTCCCGGCGACTTGACAAATAAACGGGCCTTTGATACGTTCCATGAGCCTAACTCATGCCCCTGTAGCTCAGTTGGCAGAGCGCATCCATGGTAAGGATGAGGTCATCGGTTCAAATCCGATCGGGGGCTCTGCGTAACAGGGCGTTTCTGAGAAACAGGTTGTTCGCGTTTAGGCCAGTAGCTCCAATTGGTAGAGCGTCGGTCTCCAAAACCGAATGTTGTAGGTTCGAGTCCTGCCTGGCCTGGATATTGAGTCTGTATCGTATGTTGTAAGTGGTGCTTTGGGTTATAGCGTTGAGGAGCATTTGGTGAAGAAAATCATAGGGTTCTTTCAGAACAGTTATGCAGAACTTAAAAAGGTGACGTGGCCGTCCAGAGAAGAGGTAGCGTCGTCGACCAAGGTCGTTCTTGTATCTGTTATGATATTTGCCGCCTTTCTCGGCTTTCTTGATTATATCTTCCTGACCGGTATCGATTTCCTCTTCTGATCGCTCCCGGGGGAGCACACGGGTACACGGAATTATGGCAAAAAACTGGTATGTCCTTCACACCTATTCAGGATATGAAAATAAAATTGAGCGCACCATACGTATGCTCATGGATGAAGGGAAATTTGGTGAGGTCATTACAGACATCAAAGTTCCCTCTGAACAGGTGGTCGAGGTAAAGGACGGCAAAAAACGGGTCACCAACAAGAAATTTCTCCCGGGCTACGTTCTGATGGAAATGGATATTCCGGACACAGGCTGGAAGTTTATCCTTGCGGAAATACGTCGGATCAACGGTGTTACCGGGTTTGTCGGTTCCTCTCCGGGCTCAAAGCCCCATCCAATTTCCCAGGAAGAAGCACGGACTATTCTTCAGAAAACCGGTGAGATCAAGGGTGATCGGGCAACAAAACCCAAAGAAGACTTCGTTACCGGTGAAAAAGTGCGGATTGTGGACGGTCCCTTTAACACCTTTACCGGGACTGTTGAGAATGTTAACAACGAGAAAGCGAAGCTGCGGGTTATGGTCGGCATTTTTGGACGGTCTACCCCGGTTGAACTGGATTTTGCCCAGGTTGAAAAGGTGTAGCGACGGCAGGATGGGTGCCGCTGGTAGCGGCGCCGGTCAAATAGGGTCTTTCAAGAATCCTGAACCGCAGGGTTTTTGGAAGAACAATTTCAGAGCGAAATTGAGTGTTTTCTGCGTCCGGACACCAAAGCTGGTTGTCTGGTGGGAGTTGTCGGCGTGCCGGATTACGGCGGGAACGGCAACGGTAGAACCACAAAGGAGGCCATATGGCAAAAAAGAAACTGGTGACGCAGATCAAACTGCAGGTTCCCGCAGGGAAGGCGACACCGGCACCGCCGGTCGGACCCGCGTTGGGCCCACACGGTGTAAGTGCGCCGCAGTTTGTTCAGCAGTTTAACGACGTCACCAAGAACTACGAGCCGGGATTGTTGATTCCCGTGGTGATATCGGTCTATGCAGATCGGTCCTTCACCTTTATCACCAAATCGCCCCCGGCGGCGGTGCTTATCCGCAAAGCTCTACAGATCGAGAAGGGTTCGTCCGAACCGAACAAGACCAAAGTCGGTACCATTAAACGGGCCCAGCTGGAAGAGATCGCCAAGGCGAAGAAAGCAGACCTTAACTCTAACGACATCGATGCCGCTGTTAAGATTATCGCCGGTACAGCCCGCAGTATGGGCGTCCTGGTGGAGGGGTAAGGCGATGAAGCGTGGAAAAAAATATCAGGAAGCCCTCGCTAAACTCGACCGACTCCAGGAATACCCAGTTGACAAAGCTGCGGAGCTCGTTAAAGAGGTCGCCTTTGCCAAGTTCGACGAGACAATCGAACTTTCGATGAACTTGAAGCTGAAGAAATCCCAGACCGTCCGGGATACCGTCGTTCTGCCGAACCAGTTCGCCGGCGAAAAACGGATCGTCGTTTTTGCCAAAGGCGACAAGGCCGAAGAAGCGCGCCAGGCCGGTGCCACCTACGTTGGTGACGACGATATCATTGAGAAGATAAGGGGTGGATGGCTTGACTTTGATGTTGCCGTAGCGACGCCGGACATGATGAAGGATGTCGGGCGGCTTGGTCCCAT
>JBAYPC010000362.1:0-3263 GCA_041677905.1 Alkalispirochaeta sp.
CCCCCGTCGCCCCAGCTCCCACAGTAGCCCCTACCGTCGAACCGGCCGCACCATCCGTATCAGCACCCGAATCTGTCGAACCAACTGAACCTGCCGAACCAGCCGCCCCTCCATCCCCATCGTCCCCGCAAGACTACCGGATCATCTGGGGCGACACCCTCTGGGACATCTCAAAGACATTCTACGGCACCCCCTGGCGCTTCCGCGACATCGCCGACCAAAACGCCATCAAAAACCCCGACAAGATCTACGCCGACGACCACATCAAAATCCCCGGAGAGTAACCAGCCCCACCACACCACCCACTATTTCGATCTTTTTGAAGATTGAACGCCCCAGGACGCATTGCGTCGGTGCGGTCCAGTAGGTCCGCACCTGATCCGAGGAAACCGAAGGTTTCCGACCAGGCGCGTTCTGCCGGCGGAGCCCGCTCCGCCGCCTGCACCCCTAACGCCGGCCACACCCGCCTCGCCGGGAATACCTAACCGTGTGCCTTGTACAGTGTTGCAATTTTAAGAGTTTTTCGAAGGGGCTCAGAGTAGTACTCCGGCCTCCCACACATCTTTGTGTGAGACCGCCGATTCTGGTTCATACTGCGTTTCTCGCTCCGCTGCAATCTGCTGCAATTCGATATCTTCCTGCATCTCAAGAGCATCTACAACCAAAAACAACCGGTCAAACCTGTGGTATACTCTCCTTTCGAAACACAGTGAACGAGGTAACAGTTATGCACGTATCGACAGGTTGGCAGGCCGTTGTCAGCGCCTTGAAAGTTGAAAAAATAAAACGTCTCTATGGACTCCCCAGCAGTACCCAAGACCTATACGACGCTCTCTACGACGAGCCAACCATCCAGGTGGTGCAAGTCAGACACCAGGCTGCCGGAGGGTTCATGGCCATGGCCGAGGCGCTGGCCACCGGCCGACCCACCGTCTGTTTTGCCGGCGCGGGACCCGGGGTTACCCACCTGGTGGCACCAATGCTTGAAGCGTTGGCCACCTGCGCACCGGTTATCGCCTTAAGCCCCTATGTCGACGGCCGCAAGGACGGAAAAGGGGCCTTTCAGGAGACCGATCAGCTGGGAATAATGAAACCGGTGACCAAATGGAGCGTCAGAGTTTCTCATCCTGACAAGATACCCTGGATCATGCACCGCGCCTTTTCCATTGCAACCAACGGAAAACCGGGGCCCGTCTTTATCGAAATTCCCGTAGATGTAGGCCGCGTCGAAGCGGAAATTCCTGCGTACACTCCGGCAGTACAGTATATCCGAACCCAGGGAGACCCCGCACAGATTCAGGGAGCCCTCAAACTTCTTCAAGAGGCGCGTAAACCCTTGATCGTTGCCGGCGGAGGAGCGAGACGCTCAGGAGCCCACGACGAAATACTGGCGTTGGCAGAGCTTTTGGGTGCTCCGGTAATGACCACCCCTTCAGGTAGAGGGATTATTGAAGAGGATAACCCACTGGCATTCGGACAAGTCGGCCTGTACCGAACCCGCCTGGGCATCGAGACCACCGGTGCTACGGACCTGCTTATAACCATAGGGTCCCGCAACGAAGAGTTTCAAAGCGGCAGTTGGCGGCATTTGCCGGCCGGAGCCCGTCTGATACAGATCGACATCGACCCGTTTGAACTCAGCCGCAACTGGGTTCCCGACGTTCCCATCCTAGGTGACGCAAAACTGGTCGTCTCCTCCCTGGTAGATATGCTCAAAGAAAAGGTCAGGGACGAGGTCCCTTCCCACTATGAAGAACGGCTAAGAGAGAATACCCAGAGAAAGAGGGCCTTTGAGAAGGAAGTGGCGAAGGAGTGCAGCGTCGAGACCGGGCCCTTATTGAGCAAACAGGTGGTTCACGCAATCAATACCGTTTTCGGAAAAAGCACGATTATGGTCCATGAAAACGGCAGCCAGGATTTATGGTCATATTACAGCCCCTACTACGCAGTGCTGGAGAGAGACGGTGATATAGCCCCGGGCGAGCAGACCTGCATGGGAGCAGGTGTTATGGGATCAGTCGCGGTAAAACTCGCTCGGCCGGAAAAGAATGTCGTCTGTGTTGCCGGCGACGGAGCATTTCAAATGTACAATCAGGATGTCCCGACTGCGGTGCAGCACAAGGCGCCGGTAACGTGGATAATCCTGAACAACCGCAAGCTGGGCTGGCCACAACGGGGCCAAACGGCCTTAGGCGACCGCTATATCGCCACCGATTTTGAAGTACAACCCGATTTTCTGCAGATGGCAGAGGCCTACGGTTGCTACGGTGAACGGGTCGTCGCGCCGACGGAGATTCATGGCTCGTTACAGCGGGCACTCGAAGCCAACAACGCCGGGAAACCGGCGATCGTAGAGTGTATTATCGACTCGGATGAAGTCGGCGATGGGTTCATCGCCTATGAAAGCGAGAAATAGGTCCTGGTTCAACGGTGAGGTGCTCTACCGATAGGAACGGCGGAGCCCCCTCCAGCCCCCCTCCAGCCAGACCCACCTCGCCTGTGGATATCCAATCTAAACCCTACAGGGTATTAATTGACATTACACCCTACTCGGTATAAACTCATTCTATACCCTATACGGTGTTTCGGTGCAAAAAGCCAATAGTCAAAACGAAGGAGACGCGCCATGGATTACCCCGTAAAAACAGCTTCCCAACTTGGCATGTTCCTGAAAGCACTGCGGAACGAACAGTCCCTCACCCAGATCCAGGTGGCTGCCGCATCGGGACTCCTCCAGAAAACAGTCTCCCTCCTGGAACGCACCCCCCATCGGGCAACCGTGCACAGCCTGCTCGCCCTGATCGCCGCACTAGATGCAGACCTCGTCATCCGTCCACGTCCAGAAATCGAATCCAGCCAGGATGATTCTCCGACACATAAGAGCCGGTAACCATGGCACACCGCAAGCCCGAGCTCCTGCAGACCAACACAACCCGGTCCGACTAACCGGGCACACAACACCCCAGGCTCTCTCATCCCGATTTTTTTCTGAATTGAACTTGCGGTCCGCTATGCCCGTGGTCCGTTCTGTCCGGCACACTACCGGATCGGGGGGCCCGTTTCGCGTGCCCGCACCATATCGATATGGCCTGCGAATACGGTGTCCCGCCTAAAGACAACAATCCTGCCACAGGGGATTCGCGATTAAACTATGTTCTATACGGCGGCCTACCGTTTGGAAGTCGCGCACGTTGTACGTGTGCTGTTTCCCAATTCCAATCTTCGCACTGCCAAAACACGTCCGGCGTTGGTTGTACAAGCCG
>JBAYPC010000363.1:0-3260 GCA_041677905.1 Alkalispirochaeta sp.
GAGGATTGCTCGACGACGCAGATATCCGACCCGGCAGGCATGACACCGACGATAATCAGACCCTCCCCGTCGAAGCGGTCCTGAACCACCTTCCCGTGGCCGCCCTCTTTCAGCAGCGCCTCAGCAGCACCTCCGGTTAGTCCTTTTTACTTGCGGCACTGCGGGTCCGTCGCCGAGTTGTTTGCCCGGGAAGCCCGTCCTGGAACACCTGAAAGCCTGCCTCTACCAGAATACGCTCTGCTTCCCGATCATCTTCGGTCCGCAGTACCGCAACCGCCGAAGCAATCGGCGGATACCGGAAGATATAGAGACTCTGAACATCGATTCGTTCATATCCAAGGGGCCTCAGAACCCGGGCAAGCCCCCCGGGCTCATCAGGAACGGCCACGGCCACCACTTTTTCCATTCTCACCGGCAGTTGTTGATTCATCAGGGCGCGGCGTGCCGTGGCAAGGTCGTTCACCACCAGACGCAGTACGCCTCGCTGCCCATCTCCGGCGATATTCATACCGGCGATATCCACTCCCTCGTCCGCCAGAGCGTGAGCGACCGCATAGATGCGTCCCGGTTCATTTTCAATACTCAGCGATATTTCACGAATCATGCCCAGCACCTTTCATCTTCCGGTGCGGCCGCGCTCAAAAATCCGAAACCGATTAAGCGAACACGGCAACGCCCCGTTATATGTATCCAGACGTTGTTCCGGCCGCAGCCTCATCCGGTCAAGAAGACCGACGTCTCCCGCCAGAACAGTGACGTCCCACCCCCCGGCGTGCGCCCGGAGAGTATCCCCCAGACGGACATAGACATCGGACAAATCACTCTGCTGCAGCCGCACACCGTACGGCGGATTGGTCACTATGATACCACGACCTTTTCCAGCCCACCGGGTCTCAGCCCACCGACCGATACCGTCCGGCCCGTCGCCAATTTCAAACCGGATCAAGTCGGCAACACCGGCGCGCTCGGCGTTTCGCCGCGCCTTTGCAATCGAATCGGCGTCCAAATCAACTCCCACCAGAGGCGGTCCGGCACCACCGGACGTACCAGGCCTGCCCTTGCCGTTACTACCCTTGTCGTTACTGCCCCCGGTCGTAACCCAGGGCCACCGCTGCCAGGCAAAAGACCGACCCAACGTTCCGGGCCCCCGACCACTCCGGATCAGCGCAGCCTCTATCAGAATCGTCCCGGAGCCGCAAAACGGATCAAGGACCGGGCGCCGATCACCCCGGCGGTACCCGCTTTCCAGAAGCATCATCGCCGCCACCGTTTCTCGCAACGGCGCATCCCCCGCCTCCAGACGGTATCCCCGTTCGTGCAACGGCCGCCCCGTACTGTCCAGACTGATATCCACAGTAGAACCAGAGGCAAATACACTAATGATAAGATGAGGCGTCTTTTTCTCCACCGACGACCGGAGCCCGCCACAGTACTTCCGCTGACGGTCCGCAACGGCATCTTTCAACCGCATCGCCAGAAACCGGTGGTCCTTCAGCACATCAGAACGCGTTGCCGAAGAGATCATAAACGTGTGTTCCGGCCCCACCAGCGTCTCCCATGGAAACGCGGCAGCCTGCCGGTAGACCTCGTCGTATCCGTCCGCGTTGAAGTGCAATAGCGGAACCAGCACCCGGGACGCACAGCGGATTTCCCGGTTCACCCGTTCCACGGCATCCTGCCCCGTTGCCGACTGCGCCGCCGCCGACCGCCCCACTCGCGTCCGTACCGCCCCCGGACCCAGCGTGAACTCGGAAAACCCGGCGTCGGCCAGCTCCCTCTGCACCGTCTTCTCAGCGCCCCCCGGACACGTCAGAAGCAACTCAGCGATGTCCGGAGGCTCAATACGCTTTCGACGCTTTTTCAGAACCACCTTGCCGGTTCGGGGCGCCTCACCGGGCCGTTTCGCCTTATCGCTCATGGCGCCGGTCGCGTTCTCCCGAATCGCCCTTCCGCTTTTTCCGCGAACCCGCCCCTCGCGATCCCGCCGTCTTGACAACGGTCATAAAGATGATCCCTATCCCAATAAAAATCAGTAAACCCGGCATAGCGGCGATTGTATCAGGAGAAACGGGAATTTTACAGTGGCACTGGAGAATCTGGGCGCCCCCCGCCCTGAGACAATCCCGTCCCAAATCCAGTGCATACCGGTTTTTCTCCACCCTCCAGAAGGTAAACGCCTCCTTTGTCTCCCCCGACTTTCAGCGCCGTGAGTCGGACATCATCTGGAAGGTCGCCTTCCGGGGAAAACCGGTCTACATTTTCCTCCTGCTGGAGTTCCAGTCTTCCGTTGACCGGTGGATGCCCCTGCGCTTCCTCCGCTACATCGTCGAGTTCTACCAGTCCTTTCTCGATACAGATGACACGCCGGGAGACCGCAGCCCGTCTGCTCCGTCGCGGTGATTCCGTTGAAGACGTGGCCGAGATTACCGGCCTGTCCGTTGATGCCGTTCGGCAGATCAGAGATGCAGGAAAGTAGTCTCAACCGATAGAGATTAGGCGCGTTACTCTCAGGATGTCATCGAGAAGTTGGTCGCCGAGACCGGTCCGTCGAGTCTCCAGAAATGCCCGTTGCTCCGCGACTTCCAAATCCACGCGTTTAACGACCTCAATCGTGTACCTGCTCACCGCGCGGTCAGAGAGTCAACAGTCGACCAAAATTGCTCCTCACCCATAACCGTTTCAGGGTGTTCCTTAGCATACTTGAGACGGGCTTCCACAACTGCAATATCTTCCGATGTGAGTTCGTAATCGCCTTCAGCCGGCTGGTTCACCGCGTCGAATACCTCCCGCCGGTCCTCGGGGCTGAGTTTCTTTATCTCGGCAACAATCGCGTCCTTGTTCATGGCGTCTCTCCTGTATATGAGTATATCATTTTTTGGGCCCATTGTCGGTTTCGTACTCGTCAAAACTTCCGTTTCCTGCACCCCCCGCCCTGAGACAATCCCGTCCCAAATCCAGTGTATACCGGTTTTTTATCACCAACACGTTTTCCTGTTACTTGTTTTTCTATAACCGATCCTTCAGGTTGAACCATCCGGTTCTGTATTGTTTCTCACCGTCTAATCCAGCGAAAGACCGGATCCGCCGGCGTCCGTTGACACGCCATTCTCATTGCGCCTTGCACCGACCGCCTTTGTCGATCAGCCGTTTGTGAAACACCTGGATTTCTCCACCCTCCAGAAGGTAAACGCCTCCTTTGTCTCCCCCGACTTTCAGCGCCGTGAGTCGGACATCATCTGGAAGGTCGCCTTCCGGGGAAA
>JBAYPC010000364.1:0-3259 GCA_041677905.1 Alkalispirochaeta sp.
ATGTGATGGGCCCGTCGTATGGTGCAGGTCACCACAGGATGGTCCTCGGACCGCTTGACTCCCTCTGCCACGGCACGTTCCGTGAGGTACACCCCGGATGCGTAGTCACCGTCCCAGACCATGGCTGAACCCCGGTCGGAGACGACCTTCCAGCTGCCGGTGGTCTTCATCCGACCGGCCTGCAGCTCGTCCAGGTAGGGAACCAGCAGGTTGATACCATGAGTGGTGTGACCCATCAGATCTGCTTCAACCAGTATCTCCGCCACCGTTCGAGCGACCTCATCGTTCATGCTCTTTGTAACAAGGAGCTGTTTCGATATCTGTTTCAGTGATTCATGGGAATATCGTTGCACTTTATCCTCTCTTTTACGCCGTACCGCGGAGAACCAGTTCCGGGTAGATCAGTGTCTGCGACGGGATATCCCGGCCCCGCAGGACATCTACCATTGCCCGGGCCAAAGCGATACCGGAGTTTTCTTCTCTGTTGTCGATAACCGTCAACGGGGGGTCTGAAACGCGGGAGAAGACGGTGTTGTTGAATCCAATGAGCGCCACGTCTTCGGGCACCCGATACCCCCGTTCTCTCAGCCCTGCCATCACGCCCAGACAGGTTATATCATCACACCCTATCACCGCGTTAAAAGAAACCTTCCGGGACAGCAGCTCATTTACTCCGGCCAGGCCACCCTCGACACCGCTTACTGTGCGAACAACAAGCTCTTTCCGATATTCGATACCGTGGCTTTTCAGCATTTCCCGGTAAACCCGATGTTTGGCATGTCCGACTACTGTACCGTAATCCTGAACAAAGGCAACCTCCCGGATACCCTTCTCCCCCACCAGATAATCAACAGACAGGACAATACCGTGAGCTTCTTCAGTGGAGATGTTGTAGATGTTTTCGCCCCGAAGGGTTGTGTTATGCATGACAACCGGAGTTTTTTTAAGGTACCGTTCAATACTTATTCCGATTTCTTCGCAGGAAAGGACCGAGCCTACCATGATAACGCCGTCAACCTGTTTTTCCGCCAGTATGCGAACGTAGTTGTCCATTTTGCTTTTGTCATATCCGGTATTACACAGAATAGCGTTATACCCGTAACTGCTGAGCTTCTGTTCAATAGCAAAGGCGATATTGGCGTAGTGCATATGGCGAATATCCAGAACCATCACACCAATGGTCTGGGTCGACTTGCTCACCAGACTCTGTGCGATCGCACTGGGTACATAGTCGTACCTGTTCAAAACGTCCATGACCCGCTGCCGGGTCGTACTACGGACATTGGGGTGGTTGTTCAGAACGCGGGAAACCGTGGAAATGGAAACTCCCGCTTCCTTCGCGATATCGTATATATTCACGTCTCTTCCCACCGTCGGGGGTGAGGATTGCAGAGACTGGTCACTCGATCATGTCTCCGTCGATTTTTACGACGATTTTTTTTATCACCGCAATTTCGCCTTTCCGGCAGCCGGGGCGGTGAATCTCGTCAGGAAAAAGGACGACAAAATCACCGACATTCAGAGGAATCTCTACTTCGGTATCCATATCATCGTAAAACCCGATATCCCGTTCGTCAAATTGATCATCCGACACCTTATGATCTGTCGGTGCGACCCGGCAGTAGATCGTCTCCTGTCCGGTAATAGAGTAATGAACATCCAACTTTTTCCGGTGAACTTCGGCTTTGGTATCGGCCTTGTCTTTCGTCGTCAGGTCAATGACCTGGAGCGAAAAGTCCTTTGCGGGCTGGTACACACCAAAATCCATGTTGGCCAGATCGGTGTTTGCGATGTAATCCAGGGCGCGGCGGATAACCGGGGGCACCGATTCAACCGACCAGGGAGTGTTGATGTTTCCGTAAATCATGAAGCACCTCTCTATAAAGAAGGGCAGGACCAGAGCGGCCCTGCCCTGCCATCACCGCACCGGATATTTCGGATACACGGTACGGAACTGTAACTTATTTCGCCGCTGCAAGGACGGCGTCAATCAAACCGTTCTTGTACTTTGCTTCGTACTCGTTCCAGAGAGAACTGGTCGCCTTACGAAATGCATCCAGGTCGGCAACGTCATTGAACTTAACGCCTTCTTCCAGAAGTGCGTTGACGGCCTTTTCGGTGTTCTCTGCCCAGATTCCCCGTTCAAATTCTACCGCTTTTCGTGCTTCGTCCCGGATGATCTTCTGATCAGCTTCGGAGAGCTTGGCCCACGTTTTGGCGGAGATAGCGAAGAGGTCGGGGGTCATAAAGTGCCGGGTATAAGAGACGTACTCGGTTACTTCATAAAGCCGCAGGGTATACAGCGTAATAGGACTGTTTTCCCATCCGTCCAGAACACCCTGCTCCAGTCCGGAGTAGACGTCGGCCTGGCTCATAGGGGTCGCAATAGCGCCCATACGGTTGATACCTTCCAAAGTGATGTTGGTAGGAATGGTCCGGATCTTCAGACCGTTCAGATCATCCGGACGGTTGATGGGCCGGACGTTGTTCATCAGGCTTCGTGATCCGCCGTAGAAGTATCCCAGAGGTACAAAGCCCTTTGCCAGCAGGGCATCAGCAAGAATATCACCAGCTTTCCCGTCCAGCGCCTTGTAGAGATGGTCTTCCGACTGGAAGAGGAACGCCAGGGCAAGTACTTCCATTTCGGGAACGTAGTTGGCAAAAGCCCCGGCAAACTGGTTGCACATGTCAATCGTCCCAAGCTGCACGCCTTCGACCATCTCTTCATTACCGCCGAGGGTACTGTTAGGAAAGAGATCAACTTTAATTCGACCGTCCGTCGCACTTGCAACACCGGCGGAGAACTGCTGTAGCGCCTGGTTCATAGGGTGATCCAGGGGCAGCGTATTCGTAACTTTAAGAGTCATCGGCTTGTTGGCCGACGAACTTTCACCCTGTCCTCCCGCAAACACTACCGTTGCAGCAAGAAACAGCACCAGAACAACACCTGTTTTCTTCATAAAACCTCCAGAAGAAATAAAATAAAACCGTTATCGGATATACCCGGTCAGACTGGGTATCCAGAGCGAAATTGCCGGTATAAAGGTAACCAGAATGAGGACGAGAACCATGGCACCTATGTAGCGCATGTAGGTTCCCATCATGTCACTCAGTTTTGCACCGGATATCCCCGATGCGACAAAGAGGGCAACGCCTACCGGAGGCGTACACTGCCCGATTGCCATGTTGACGATGGCCATGACCCCGAAATGAATGGGATGTACGCCCAGCGCCTGTACCACCGGCCAGATAATCGGCA
>JBAYPC010000365.1:0-3258 GCA_041677905.1 Alkalispirochaeta sp.
CGGAATATCTCCGAATTCCCGCAGTGACGCCGGCGGCGGAGCCGGACCGGCAGTCCATGTTTGAGGCCCCGAGCCCCGGTAGGTGTTTATACCCACGCCGATGTAATACCAGCGGGGGTCACCTTCGATGAGAATGCCGGCGACCTTGCGATTGTCGATCAGAATGTCATTGGGCCATTTGATCCGGACCGGCCTTTCCGGCGGGAGGAACTGTGTAACAACGCCGGTCACGGTGGCACCGGTCCGAAGAGCCATGATACCGGGGTTTGTATCACCCGGGTCAAAAGCCCCCCCCCGCCGCAGCGCAATAGTCATCAACACCGCCTCTCCAGGCAGATTGTACCAAATGCGGCCACGGCGCCCCCTTCCAGCGCGCTGATGGTGAGTTCGAATGCGAAAGATATCGCCTGCTGCTGTGGCGGCAAAATCACGGGCTACTTCCATGGTCGACGATACCGTTTCAAAAAAATGTTCGGGAATTTCAGCGAACACGACGACTACCTGGTGGCCCGTTCAATTTTGGTGGTGACTATTTGGCCCGACGCCTTGTCCAGATGGAAGACGACAGACTTCACAGTATCACGGACGATGTACTCGGCTCTACCTATCTGAATTCGAACGCCGGGATGGACCGCCTCCGTAACGGTGATGGTTGCGTCGTCGGCAACATCCAGTCCTTCGGTTAGTTCGCCCAAAGCCTGAGCGTACTTGTCTTGCTCTTCTTCCAGTTGCCGGAGAATGTCGAGTTGACGATGTGTCGGGTTCTCCCCAAGTTTTTCGACCAATTTCTGCAACCGCAGGGTTATTTTCTCGTGGTTTTCCCGGTTCAGGCGCAGCTTCCGTTCAACAATGAAGTTGGTTCCACACCGTACAAGGGTTGGAATTCCGGCAGCGTTGCCGAGGGTACCACAGGACACCCCCCGGGCGGCCGTAATAATACCGCCGATTACACGGCCACCCTTGCCCATGGTGAACGTCCCCAGACAGCCTACCCGTGCATGGTATACGTACTGTTTGACCAGCACCGATGCTTTACTTTCCACGAAGCAGTTGCCGATAAACCGAACCGATACGGTATCTCCCGCTCGCAGTAACGCCTTGCCCCGGCCGATAAGACCACCAGCGCCGGTAAAACCTCCGCGACAGTAGATTTCCGATACATCGACGGTACGGTCGGCAGTGATATTTCCACCCGCCCAAATGTGAAAACCTTCTTTTATCTCGCCCTTAACGGAGACATCACCGGGAAACTCGATGCTTCCGGTTCCATACCCGACGTCACCAAAGATCTCCAGACGATCTTCAACACGGAACTCCGTTTCCGTTATTACCAGTTGTCCACCCACCGCCGCAACGACAAAATCGTCGTCGATCCGGGTACCTTCTCCGGGCTGGTACGCCGGAACGCGTTCCGTTTCAAATTGAATTTCCTGGCCGTAGACGTTCACTCCGGGAATACCATCCGATGACGGCACCAGAAAAGCAACCTTGTCACCTTGATACACTACCTGAAAGCGAGTTTCGCCTTTGTAATCCACCTGGTCCGTATCCGACACCGCTTCGGGACCGCCACGCACCGTTGCTACGGTAACGTCCCAGAACGCCGGCCGGGCCGGACGAGGTTCTTCTCCACGGGCCACAACGACATCTTTTTGCAGTCGCCGGTCGGTATTACAGGCAAACATCGCCTCGGCCACCCCGTCGGTCTGGATTCCGGCGACAACCCCCGCACTCTCCAGAACGGAGTCCACGTAATCCGGTGTCATGGGCAACCCTTCACCAATGGGAGGCAAAAATGTTCCATAAGCGGTCATGCCGTCGTCGGAAACGGAGATTTCCAAAACGGCGTCGCGGTCTATTGCCATAGTATTCCGTTACTACTATCGACCTGAAACTGAGAAAGTTGAAGGCTTGACCCTGTGATCGGGTTCCAGATATTCCGTCGGAAATTCCGGTTGAAACAATTTTTATGATGACGTATGTTTATGCGGCTATTTGGCATATTTATTCAGAACAAGAGGAAAACGGTGCGGGGACGGCAACAGCGGCTTAAGATGATCCGCAAAATCATTCGTGAACACAGGGTAGACAGCCAGGAAAACCTCCTGCGCCACCTTGAAGACGAGGGATTTCAGATAACCCAGGCAACCCTGTCCCGGGATCTCAAATTACTGAAGGTGGGAAAACAGGCAATCGCCAATGAGGGGTATTTCTACAGCCTTCCCAGTGAAGATATGCGCCGGGAACGGGAGCGGAGTTACTCCATAGATTTTGCCAGGGGCTACGTGTCTATCGACTTCACCGGCCCTCTATCAGTTGTTCGCACCTTAACCGGCCACGCCGATACCGTTGCCATTGCTTTGGACAACCTCAACATAGACGCCGTGTTGGGTACCGTCGCCGGAGACGACACGGTTTTTGTGGCGTTACGGGAAGAGGTATCCCGGGACAGCTTCCTTGAAGAACTACGCGCCCGGGTTCCTGAATTTGAAGATTAAGACAGGAGACTCATGAAAGTTACAGTACTCGGTTCAAATGGTTATGGAGGGATGCTTCTTTTGCGCATTCTTGCCGGACATCCTGACGTTAAAACAGTTATAGCCGGAGCCCGCAGCCAGGCGGGTGTTCCCGTTGATCAGGCCGACCCCGGTTTACCCCATCGATACGTGGCCTCGGGCAAGATTCTCCCTACAGTACTGGCTCTTGAGGACGCTATCGAAGAATCCAGTGATGTCGTCTTTTCGGCGCTGCCTCATGGGGCATCGGCAGAGGTCTGTGCGCCTCTGCTGGGAAGAGTTCCGGTTATCGATCTGTCTGCGGACTTCAGATTTATCGACCAAGACCGCTTTCGCGGCGCCTACGGTTCCGACTGGCCGGCCCCGAAACACCAGGGCTCGGCTGTGTATGGCCTGGTGGAATGGTATCGTCACGCTCTGCCGGGAGCAACGGTAATCGCCAATCCCGGCTGTTACCCCACCGCATCGCTGATGCCTCTGTTGCCTCTTGTGGATGCGGGCATCACCATAAACGGCCCAATAGTGATTAACGCGCTCAGCGGAGTTACCGGCGCCGGCCGGTCTCCTAAGGTCAATACACTCTACGGTGAGCGAACAGAAAATGCCGTCGCCTATAGCCCCGGTATGCAGCACCGCCATCACGCAGAAATTGTGGAACGGTTGGAAATGGGCGGAAGTCTGGGACACCCTCTTTTCTTCAACCCCCATCTGGTGCCGCTGAAACAGGGTATGGCGATCACGA
>JBAYPC010000366.1:0-3250 GCA_041677905.1 Alkalispirochaeta sp.
AGTGTATCTTTTTTTACGCGCATAGTTTAATTTCTTTGTCGGCTTTCAAGCTCCTCCACTGGATAGTCCTCGCTATCAATTAAATCACGGAAATACGAAAGTTCCATGTTTGACGACAAAAAGACGTCGTTCAGGAAGGTTACCGAGATGGACCAGAGGGTGTCGCCCGACACAACTGTGTGCAGCATCCCGTTGGGCAGGGTGAACTCATTGTCCGGGAATATCCAGTCCGGGTCCCGTTTGTTTGCCACATCATCGGCTCCGATAGGCCGGTAGCCGTTTGCCCCGGCAATCCAGTTGGTGACTCGCAGAATGTCCTGAACCGACCAGGTCGGCCCGGTACCGCCGGCGGTACCTTCACCGTCGCTATCGTCACTACTGGTGGTACCGGTGTTTTCACCATCGGTGGTACCCGAGGTGGCAGCGGCGCCGTCGTCTGTGGTGGGTGAGCCGCTAACGTTGGCGGTGTCCGCTGGATTTGTCGGTGTCGAAGGTGCCGGCGCGGGCTCAGGTGCAGGCCCAGACGCCGCCGTGGTGTCGCCGGCGGTTGAGTCGGTGCTCCGGCCGCCGGAGTTGTCGGCGTTGTTACTCTGGACGTCGGTGTTCAGCCCGTCGGTGTTCGGCGCGTCGTTACTCTGGGGGGCGCCGTCCTGGACTGGGACATCCACCGGGGATGAGGTGAGACCGGGCTCGGTGTCACCGGTCTCGCTGGTACCGGCGAGGCGACTGCCGGTAACCCCAAAGCCGGTAACGCGGTAGAGACCGAAACCGAGGACGAGCAGAAGCGCCACGACTAGCGCCGCCACGAGCATCCGGCGCCGCCGGGCGAAACTGTTGGTGCCGGCAGGTGTTTTCTTTTTTTCGGCGCCGGACTTGCCGGTGCCGGGTGTGCCCGTACTTGAAGCGGCCGCGTCCGTCCGGGCGGCACTGCCGTGCCGGTCAGGGGTTTTCCGGCGGGGTGGGGGGTGCGGCGCCGGTGCCGGCTGTGCCTGTTTCTTCCCGGCGGCGATCAGTTCCTGCAGGAATGCGGTGAGCCGTTCCCGTTCTTGCCGATAGGTTGTTTCATCCCCGGCGGCCAGGAGGGGTTCCATTTTTCGACGGGCCCGTTCGTTGTCGGTAATGGCGCTGCGGGTCAGACCGGCCCGGGGCCGAAACCGCACGTGCCAACGGCCGTTTTCACTTCGGATTAACCCGATCACCGGGATGTGCTGTTTGGCAAAGACCCCTTCGGCGAGATCTCGGGATTTGGCGGAGGCGGTGCGGTTCCACAACCAGAGCGCCGCGCACTGCCGGTCAATTTCGGGCAGCTCGCCGTCGGCGATAATCTGCTTGAGTACACCCTCCGGCTCAGGCGCCTGGTCTATCCGATTCTGCAGGTCTCTGGTCATGAGATGGCGGAACTCAAGCTCCGACGGATATTCGGTGTAGTGGTAGGGCACCCCCGGAAGCAGGGGCGGTTCGGTATCCCCCTGCCAGCGGTTGTCACCGGGAAGAACCCATGCGGTGGTACCGGGGTGCGGCGCGTTGTGCGGTAATGCCGGCGGAGTGGTCTTTTCTGTTTTGATACCGCCGGCTTTGAAGACGGTAAAACCGGGCAGCTCGTTTTGGAGCGCCGGGACGGGCAGGTTCTGGAGCATCCGGAAGCGGTACAGCCGGTAGTACTCGTCCGGGGGTACATCCGCAGAGACGCTGTGCAGTAGTGACAGGGGTATGGCCCGGGGGGGCCAGTCCGTGACGGCGCCGTCCGGGGCGAGTCTCACGATGTGGATGCGGCCGTCGGCAAAGGTGAGGACGGCGCCGGCGCCGTCGGTTATGAAACCGCTGCCCTGGAAATCACTTTTACGGTAGGCGCCGCGGGAACCGGTGGTGAGGGTGTTGAGTCTGGTCAGAAGGAAGATATCGTGGCGGTCGGCCCGTTCCCGTTCGGTGAGGTCAAAGAGGCGGTGGCCGTCCAGGAAGACGCGCAGGTTGCCGTCGTCAAAAAAAACCACCTGTCCGCCTTTGGACGGGAGGCGCTCCGGAACGGGTTTGAGGGCGACGTACGATACCTGTTGCCGATGGGAAAAATCTTTGACTGCGTCTACCAGTTCTCGTGTACCGACGTAACGGAGGTGTTTGATGAACCGCGGGTCGATACAGGCGCTTTCAGAAAAGAAATTGCCGGTGAAGCGGTCTGAGATTACGACGGCGCCGATGTGACGTTTGATCTGTTCGGGTAATAAGGTGGTAGTACCAATTCTGAGGAACGGCCGCACGTCGTGGCCTTCGGTGCCCAGGTAGATGACGTAGCACTCCCGATCTACCTGAAACACTCGGTTTCCCTGGTGTTTTCCGTCGGTGATCTTTGACACTATAGAGTACTATAGTACGATTGTTTGATTCTGTCAGCTAAAGACGGTAAGGTTGTATTTCTTAGGGAAGGGAAACTATGGTAATAACCCAACGACGGAACGCGAAGATCATTCCCATTGCCGGCGGGAAGGGCGGTGTCGGCAAGACTGAGTTGTGTGCGAATCTGGGTGTCCGGCTGGGTCAGTTGGGCTGCCGGACAATTGTGATCGACCTGGATCTTGGCGGGTCCAATCTCCACTCTGCTCTGGGGATCAAAAACAAGAACCCCGGGGTGGGTAACTTTCTCTCCGACCGGAAGCTCAGTTTTGAGAGTCTGCTTACGCCTACTCCGTACCCCAATGTTCTGTTTATCCCCGGGGACGTACTGGTGGCGGGAACTCCCAATGTGGGGTTTGCCCAGAAGAAGAGTATTCTCCGTAACATTGAATCTCTGGAGGCGGATTACATCTTGCTTGACCTGGGGTCCGGGGCGTCCAACAACGTGATCGATTTCTTCCTCGTCTCCAACTCGGGCATTCTGGTGAGTTCGCCCCACGTCGGGGCAATTATCAACGCCTACAGTTTTATGAAGAATGCGGTCTTCCGGTTTTTGCAGCGCGCCTTCTCCGGGGAGACGAAGGTGGAGCGGGTGTTGCGAAAACAGATCAAGGAACGGCGCCCGGGTAATCCGGTGAAGATATCTACTGTTATCGAGGCGATGCGCGAAATTGACGACGGTGAGGCGGCCAAGGCGCAGCGTTTTGTTGAGCTGCTTCAACCGAGTCTGGTCCTTAATCTGGTCCGGGACATGAATGACCTGTCTATTGCAGAGAGTCTGCGAGACCTGATCGACAAAAACCTGGGGGTAGAGCTGCAGGCTTTGGGGATGATGGTCTACGACAACGAGGTGGCGTCGACC
>JBAYPC010000367.1:0-3241 GCA_041677905.1 Alkalispirochaeta sp.
ATCTGTACGCCTGTTGTGCAGGATGGTAGTGTTGTTGAGATGGAAACTACCCACCGCGTTCTATTTGAATCGGCCGCGCAGATTGCGCCGCTCGAAGACGGCTCAGTTGATCTGATCGTCACCTCTCCTCCCTATCCCATGATCGAGATGTGGGACGATGTATTTGCCGGACAGGATCCTGCGATTCGCAGCAGCCTGACCGCTCACGATGGGACACGCGCCTACCTTCAGATGCACGAGATTCTGGACAGTGTGTGGGCAGAGTGCGCCAGGGTCCTCCGTCCCGGCGGTTTCATGTGTATCAACATCGGTGACGCAACCCGCAAGCTCGGTGATAACTTCCGGTTGTACACAAATCACTCCCGGATCACCCAGGCGTGTGAAGCTATGGGACTGCAATCGCTGCCGCCTGTCATCTGGAGAAAGCAGACAAACGCCCCAAACAAGTTTATGGGCTCCGGCATGTTGCCCTCCGGCGCCTACGTTACCCTGGAACATGAGTACATTCTGATTTTCCGCAAAGGCGGTAAACGGACGTTTGCGCCAAACGAGCGAGAACGTCGCCGGAAAAGCGCCTTTTTCTGGGAAGAACGGAACCAGTGGTTCTCCGATCTGTGGCACTTCAAGGGCGTACGCCAGCACCTGGGGGCGGACACGGCCAGAGCAAGAAGTGGTGCATTTCCCTTTGAACTGGCCTTTCGGTTGATCCAGATGTACAGCCTTCAGGGCGATACGGTGCTGGATCCGTTTATCGGTACCGGGACGACCCTGGCAGCTGCAATGGCGTCGGCCCGCAGTTCAGTCGGCGTAGAAATCGACGAGACCTTTGCCGACACTATCGAATCCACAGTTCAAGCTGTTCTCCCGGTGGTGAACGACCGGCAGATAAAGCGGTACCGGGATCACTTAGATTTTGTCCGAAACTACCAGGAGACCAAAGGAAAAGAGCTTGGGTACAAGAACAACCCCCACCAGTTCCCCGTGATGACTCGACAGGAGACCGGCCTGGAGTTGCCCGTTGTCACCGGAGTCAGGCGGATATCTGCATGCCACTACCATGCCGACCATCGCGTTGATCCCGGGGTGTTGACCGACGGATTTACACCGTCTTCCAAGTCAACCCCTGCGCAATCACAGCAGCTCCCACTTTTGTTGCTTGACGACGCCTGATGGTGCAAATTATTTGCATCACGATGATTTTATTAACAGTTGTTTTGCAATCTATTGACATTTATTCGGTAAACCGATAAATTATGAACGATACAACACACATTCTTGAAGGAGAATTTAATGAAACGAATACTCATCGCACTGCTTGTCGCAGTAGCGGCTATAGGTCTGCTTGGAAGCTGCGGCTCAAAGGAGACCACAGACATCGTCATAATCGGCGGGGGAGGCGCAGGATTGTCCGCTGCGGTAGAAGCCGTTGACAATGGGGCAAAGGTCATTCTCGTTGAAAAAATGCCCGTCGTCGGCGGTAACACAAATTACGCCACCGGCGGTATAAACGCCGCGGGAACCCGTTTTCAGAAAGAGCTGGGAATCGAAGATTCTCCGGAGCTTTTCTACAAAGACACCATGAAAGGTGGTCAGGAGCTGAACGATCCCGACCTTGTGCGGGTTATGACCGGTGAAGCTGCAGCTTCAGTAGAGTGGCTTGCGTCTCTCGGAGCAGACCTGAGCGATGTGGGTCGTCTTGGTGGACATTCGGTCAACCGTTCTCACCGACCGACCGGCGGTGCTGCCGTAGGCGGTCATATCGTTCAGACCCTTGAAGCGGCTGCTCGGGACAGGGGCGTAGATATCCGGACATGGACGAGTGCAATCGCAATACTTGGAAAAGATGGAAAGGTCACCGGTGTCCGCGTACAGGACCTTCAAAACGATAAAGAGTATGAGATCTCAGCCAAAGCGGTGATCATCACTACCGGCGGCTTTGGTGCCAATCCCGAGTTAATCGCCTCTCTTGATCCTTCTCTCAAGGGATTCGGCACGACCAACCACAAAGGCGCTACCGGCGACGCGTTCGACCTTGTAGAAAGCTACAACGTTGCCCTTGTGGATATGAAGCAGATCCAGACCCACCCCACAGTGGTGCCGAATAACGGTACCATGATAACCGAAGCGGTTCGCGGAAACGGAGCGATTCTGGTTAGCCGGGGAGGCGAGCGGTTCATCAATGAGCTGGACACTCGTGATGTAGTCTCAGAGGCTACCCTTCAGCAGGCAAACGGTACTGCTATGCTGGTATTTGACCAGGAAATTCGCGAAAGCCTGAGCGCAATCGAGAGTTACGTGAAGTCCGGGTTGGTCACTGAAGCGGATAGCCTGGAATCCCTGGCAGAGGCAATCGGAGCTCCTTCAGACGCATTGGCCGCCACTGTGGCCGAGTACAACGGTTTTGTTGTCGCCAACAATGATAGCGACTACAACCGGAAAAGTATGGCTCGGACTCTGGACAATGCCCCCTTCTATGCGGTAGAAGTAGGACCGGCAGTTCACCACACCATGGGCGGTATCAAGATCAATACCGAAGCCCGGGTTATCAATGCAGATGGCGGGTTCGTAGAATCCCTGTATGCGGCGGGAGAGTGCACTGGCGGAGTACATGGAGCAAATCGGCTTGGAGGTAACGCCTTGGCTGACATCGTCACTTTTGGGCGCATTGCCGGTCGAAATGCAGCATTATCGACAAGATAAAGGGGATAAACGATGAAACGAATTTTAGTATTGGTGGCAATGGTTGCGGTGTTGGCCGGTTGTTCTAAAGGGCAATTCGTCGACGGATCTTATGAAGCGGCAGCGATGGGGCACCATGCCGATATCGTGATGGAAGTAGTGGTCAAGGGCGGTAATATCTCTGAGATAAATATCGTCTCCTCCGAGGAGCTCCCGGCCATGATAGATGCGGTCAACCGGAGAATGATTCCCAAGATCGTAAAAGCCCAGACCACCGAAGGGGTTGATATCATCAGTGGTGCAACCGAATCCAGCAAGGCGGTCCTCAAGGCTGTGGGAGAAGCTATCGAGAAAGCAAAACCGTAACCAGTCGCGTTTTTGATCGCACATCAGCGGGCCGCTTCGTATCTACGGGGCGGCCTGTTCTGTCCCAGTATCGTCTTCCAGATCTACCGAGAAGACGATATCCTGCGTGAAGTTGCCAAATTTATGGCCAAATATATTGATACCACCGTGGAATTCGGCGTCTTCCCGTATACCGATTCGGGTAATGACTTTAGTC
>JBAYPC010000368.1:0-3240 GCA_041677905.1 Alkalispirochaeta sp.
GGCCGGACGGACAAACGCCGGTAAATCATCTCTTTTCAACGCGTTTCTTCGGGAAGAGCGGGCTATTGTCAGTGATATTCATGGAACGACCCGAGACTACATCAGCAGCAAAGTAGATTTTCACGGCATCCCTGTTGAGCTTTATGATACGGCCGGTCTTCGCGAGACCCATGAAACTATTGAAGAAGAGGGAATCCGTCGAACCCGGAACCTTGTGGCCGGAACGGACCTGGTTGTGTACCTGGTGGATGGAACGGTGGGAATGACCGATGAGGACCACCGGATTCTGGACGAAATAGCTGGCGCATCCCAGTCGACCGCTTCTCAACGGGTCGCTTCTCAACAGGCTGTCCCTCAACGGGCTGCTCCTCAACGGGTCATACCGGTCTGGAATAAGAGTGACCACCCGGACTGCGCGGCCCCGCCGGAGGAATACGGGTTCAGTGTGGTCAGCGCCGTCTCACTGGAAGGGGTCCCGGAGTTGGTGAGTCGCATCGTGGAGGCGGTCGTGCCGAAGCAGCGAATTCGGTCGGGAGCTCCGGTGATTGACTCGCTGAGGCAGAAGAATACGCTGGATCGAGCGGCGACGGCGCTGGAGGAAGTACTCCGTGGTCTGGACGACGGTTTTCCAGTAGACGCGGTGAGCGTAGACCTTCAGGAGGCGCTGCAGGCCCTGGGGGAGATCACCGGTGAGGTTACCTCGGAGGACGTTCTGGACGCTGTTTTCAGCGGGTTTTGTGTGGGGAAGTAGGGCGCAACGCCGTTCAGCGTGTCAACGCTTCCCGGTGGCGAAAGAGCAGGATCGTCTCCACAAACTCCGGGAGGCGTCGCGGATCACCGGGTGAGAAGAAAAGATGGCTCTTGCAGGCGCAGTCACTCGATCCGAATCCGGGAAACGGCTGTGGCAAAAACGATGACAGGGCGGTAGCCAACGGGCATTCCAGCCGTCTGGTGGAATAAACTGGATAGACCGCCGCCCAGTCTGAAACGGCCCGGAGGTAGTCGACGTGCCAACGCATGCGCTTGCGGACGCGAAGGTGCCGGGCAATCCGGGTTGTCATGGTACCCATGGCCGATCCGACGTAGAGGTAGTGGCCCGGTGCAAGGGAATGTGTGCCAAGCGCACCGATCTCGACTTGCCGTTCCTGTGCCGTTCGGCCAGGGTCGACACGCATGTGAAGGACGTAGGCGCCGCTGTTCTGTTCCACTGCCGTCAGAGGACTCCAGTCTATCGGTACGTCCGTCTGCGTGAGGTGAGTCTCGCCGGTCGGATCGCTCTCTACGGCCGCAACTCTAATTTCTACACCGTTTTCAGCAGCCCGTTTCAGTGCCTGTGAAAAGGCGGGGTCAGTGTGGATGTCCGGGACAAACCGGTCGGCCCGGGGGCCTTGAATGACAAACAGCACCACTCTTCGGCCGTCGCGAATCGAAGTAAGTTCCTCGACGTGACGTCGGCCCCGTTCAGTTGCGGCATCGGGAAACATGGCGACGCCATGAGCCTCGAGGGTACAGCTTTTCACCTCCATCAGTATGGGCCCGTCCGGAAGCTCAAGCTGGAAATCAAAACGGCTCGGACCTCTGGTTACCTCCCGGTGAACGCAAAGGGCTTCGGGGAAGAGCTGAGGAATTATCAGTTCCGCGGCGATCTCGTTGGCTGCGGTGGCGACAAGGGGAATCACCGTCCCATCGGAGGGACGCCTGACGGCCACAACGGACCATGAGGTCTTCCTGCCGGTGGCGGCGGCACGGGAAGGCCGCTGGAGTATGACCTTCGTCCCGGGGTAGAGGAGTTCCCACATTCTGCCGGGGTTCGGCGCATGGGCGCGCACATGGCTGCCGTCGGGCAGCTCGATGACCATGACAAACCGGTTGGGTCGGTCGATAAATGTCCCCGTTGCATGGGCCTCAAAGAGTTTCACGACACCTCATGAAAAGTCTGTCCAGTGGAGGTCGTGGTAGCGCGTGCCCGCCGATGAAGGAGTGCTTTCGATGACGGCGATGCGAGGAACCGCCCAGGCTCGGGAAGTTTGGGAGGCTTGGGAGGCTGGGGAGGCGTCGCGCCCGCCGGCTATCTCGGCCCCGTCTGGTGTCGCCAAGCTGGTTTGCACGCGGGTGAGACTGCGGGACAGGGCGTGGCGGGCCGCCGCGGTGATCCGTCGCGCCGGGTAGGCTATGGTGATATGCGGTACAAAGGGCCGGCTCTCTACGGGGAAGCCGTGTTTGAGCCCGGCAGGTCCAAGTTGATCCCGCAGTTCCTGGGCAAGCCGCTCAGTCTCCCCTGAGGGGTCCACGGCGCCGACCCAGACGACCCGGGGGTGTCTGCTATCGGGGAATGCGCCTACACCGGTCAGTGTAAGGCGGGGAGCAGGATGGGGGCGGCGGGCGCTGTTGGGGGGAACCGGGGGAGTTGTGGCGTGGTCAAAGGCGTGGTCAAAGGCGTGGTCAAAGGCGTCGTACACCTCTTCAAGCAGTGATTCCCGTACGTCTCCCAAAAACAGAAGTGTCATGTGCAGCTTTTCCTCCGGCACACAACGAAGAATCCTGGAATCGCCACGCTGTCCGACTCCTCCACGCTGTCCGAGCTCTCCGCCCAGTTCCTCCCGGATAACCCGCTGTAGAATATCACAACGGCCCAGGAGCTCCCGCTTCAACATATCCGGGAGGTGCATACCGATGAAAAGTTTAACAGTTTTCATGTGCGTTGGTCCGAATACGTCGACGGACGCCCTGGGACCCCTCGCGGGCCCCCGAGGACCCCCAGGGACGCCCCGGACAATCATAGCAAAAACCTCAGCATTTTGTTACTATAGCACCCATGGATTTTGATGCCATCGTAGTAGGCGGAGGCCACGCCGGAATTGAAGCGGCCGCAGCCATTACCCGCCTGGATTTCAAGGTACTCCTGATTACCCAGAATCTGGATACAATCGGAAAACTCAGCTGTAACCCCGCCATCGGAGGCCTCGCAAAAGGCAACATGGTCCGGGAAATCGACGCCTTAGGCGGCCAGATGGGCCGCATCATAGATGAGACGATGATCCAGTTTCGCGTCCTCAACCGCAGTCGCGGCCCCGCAGTCCAGGCACCCCGGGCCCAGGCAGACAAACTCGCCTACCAGGTAAAGGCCAAACAGATACTGGAAGACCTGCCCAATCTGACCCTCTTTCAGGATACCGTCACGGACTTTCTCTACAGCTCACAAGACCTCTCCGTCCGTCCCGCGCACTCAACGAGCCCCCC
>JBAYPC010000369.1:0-3232 GCA_041677905.1 Alkalispirochaeta sp.
CTTCCGATACGTTTTCTTGTGAACGTTTCCCGTGCGTTTTTGGGCCGTCCGAAACAGCCGTTTCAACTCTTCGTCGTTCAGCTCCCGCACCTGGCCGTCCGGCAGTGATCCAAGCCGGATCGGGCCGTAGCGATTACGGTAAATTCTCCGGACTTTGAGTCGGAAGTGGACAAAAACGCGACGAATTTCACGGTTTTTTCCTTCAGTGAGAATCAACGATACACGGCGACTCGAATGACGCCGGTATTCCTGGAGCCGATAGGTAATACCTTCAATTTTTATACCGTGCCGAAACGATTCGAGCATCTCGTCGGTGACAGGCTCCCGCGTTTCCACAACGTACTCTCGGTCAATACCTGCAGATGGGTGCATCAAAGACTGGGCAAGGTCACCGTCATTGGTAAACAGAATCAAACCGCTCGACATATAGTCCAGACGGCCGATTGAAAACAGGCGGCCCGAGTAATACGGACGTACCGCGTCAATAGCAAGAGGACGGCCTTCGGGATCTGCCTCGCTTACGAGAACGCGGACAGGTTTGTTCATTACAAAGACGACGGTTTTGCGGGCCGGATACACAACCGCTCCATCCAGGCGAACTTCTTGCCCGGGATAGACCCGTGTGGCCAGCTTTTGGACCGTTTCTCCTTCTATCTGAACGCGTCCCTGTCTGACAAAATCTTCGACTTTGCGGCGTGATCCCTTTCCCGCTTCGGAAAGGTATCGATTAATCCGCATCCCCGGTTCTTCGGGCTCGGCGGAATCTCTGTTACTCATGTTCATACCTCAACCATTCAGGTTAAATCGCTCCTGTTCTACCTCGTCAAGCTTGGGAAGATCGGCGATACTCTCAAGACCAAAGTGTTCCAGAAACTCCCGGGTAGTTCCAAACTGGGCGGGCCGGCCAGGTGCGTGTTTGCGACCCGTTTCCCGGATCAGTTTACGCTCCAGAAGCTGCCGTATCATGTTGTCCGCAGTGACCCCGCGAAGGCTTTCAATTTCACTTCGCGTAATCGGTTGAGAGTAGGCAATGATGGACAGTGTTTCCATTGCTGCACGGGAAAGCCTGCTTTCCCGCTTTTTCCCGAACCTGCTGCGAAGGCGCGGCCAGAGTACTCGTTTGGGGCTTAACTGTACAGCACCGTCGATGGATACCAGTTCCAGGCCGCGTTGGGCGTCTTCAAGGTCCGACCGTAACGCGCTGAGTATCTCTTCTACCTGTTCCCGGGCAAGTCCACTGATCTTTGCCAGAGTTCTCACATCTACAGGGTCGATTTCCAGGAACAGTATTGCTTCTATGAGTGCTTTTTCCTCATCCATGGTCACATCATGCCTCGTCTTGACCGTCCTGTGCCAGTTCAGGATCGTAGTATTCAGGATCATAGGAGTAGTTAAAATCCCCGGCGCCGGCGGAGATCATGATATCGCCGAAAAGTCTATTTTGAAGAATCCGAATCGTGCGTTGGCGCGCCGCCTCGAGAATGGCGATAAAGGCACAGACAAGTTCCATAACGGAACCCTCTCGTCGAATGAGATCGGTGAAGAGAAACTCGCCCTTTGTTTCGATCAGTTCGTCGATCAGCGTTATTTTTTCGTTAACGGTGATTTCTTCGTGGAGACTGACGAGACGATCGGCGTTGATTCTTGAAACGAGGCGTGAAAAGGTCTTCAAGAGTTCCCAGACATCGATCTGTTCCCACATTTCCTCATCGTCGTCAAACGGAAGTACCGGCTGAATTGATCGGCGTTCCAGGGTATACTCCAGCTCTTCCTCCTTCTCTTCCATCAGGTCACTGAGTTTCCGAAACCGCTGGTACTCGATGAGTTTCGTGATGAGTTCCTGCCGGGGATCTTCGATCTCATCTTCATCGAGGGTATCGTCCACCGGCAGCAGCATCCGCGACTTGATGTGGATGAGCGTTGCCGCCATAAGATAGAAATCTGTCAAGGTATCCAGGTTCAGGCGGGTTGCGTACCGGATGACCTCCAGATACTGCTCGGTAATCCGGGCAATAGGAATGTCGTATATGTTCACCTCATTCTTTCGGATGAGAAAGATGAGGAGGTCCAGAGGACCCTCGAATTCGTCCAGCTGTACGGTATGTGGGGCTTCTCTGGTTTGTTCCATTCCTTGATGTCTCGATCGCGCTTCTAAAAGAGCTCATCCGCGGCTACGGCCTTGGCAGAACCTTTTTTTGATGCTTTGGTGGTTCCAGCACTTTCTTTATCTGTATCTTCCGAAGCTGGCGTCTTTGAATCCGTTTTTGAATCCGTTGATGTATCCGCTGCTGCATCCTTCGACGGAGGCGGAAAGATAATAGTCCGAAGCGTCTCCTCCAGTTTGGAACGGATATCGTCGTTGTCCTCAAGAAACTGTTTGGCGTTTTCGCGCCCCTGCCCTATCCGCTCCTCGCCATAGGAGTACCAGGAGCCGCTTTTTTGGACAAGGTCGTATTTCAGGGCGCCGTCCAACAGGCTGGCCGACGCAGAAATACCCTTTCCAAAGATAATCTCCAGCTCCACCTTCCGAAACGGCGGGGCTACTTTGTTTTTGACAACCTTCACGCGAACGCGATTACCGATTGCATCATCCGTCCCTTTGCTGATCGTCTCGATACGACGAACCTCCAGACGCATAGAGCAGTAAAATTTGAGGGCGTTTCCCCCGGTCGTCGTTTCGGGATTACCGAACATGACGCCGATCTTCATACGAATCTGGTTTATAAAAACAAGAACGGTAGACGTCTTGGATATAATTCCGGTGAGTTTTCGGAGAGCCTGGCTCATCAGCCGGGCCTGGAGACCCATGTGACTGTCGCCCATGTCACCTTCAATTTCTGCCTGTGGTGTCAGAGCGGCAACCGAGTCGACAACGATGATATCCACACTCTTGCTGCGGACTAACGCCTCGGTGATTTCCAGCGCCTGTTCGCCGTTGTCCGGTTGAGAAACCCAAAGTTCATCGGTATTTACCCCGAGATTGTGGGCGTAGGTAGGATCCAGCGCGTGTTCGGCATCGATAAAAGCGGCCACACCGCCCGCCTTTTGCGCCTCCGCAATAGCATGAAGAGCCAGGGTTGTCTTACCCGACGATTCGGGGCCGTATATCTCGATAATCCGACCTCGGGGGTACCCGCCGATCCCAAGAGCTTCATCCAGCAAGATGGACCCGCTGTGAATAGTGCGAATTCCCTGGGTGGTCCGATCATCTCCGAGTTTCATGATCGCGCCC
>JBAYPC010000370.1:0-3222 GCA_041677905.1 Alkalispirochaeta sp.
CCGTCGTCCAGCTGACCATGAGAAGCTGGGCAACCCGTTCGGCCGGTGTCATCCGGTCAAGGAGGCTCTCGATCAGCTGATCTGCCTCAGGGCCCAGACCGGTATGGTCGTCGGGTGCCTGAAAGGTCCCCTCCCAGAACGGTCCGTACCGGGCTTCTTCGGCGGTGACGGTCCCGCCGGCGAGAATCATGGTGATACAAAACAGCAGAGCCGCAACCATGGCATGACCGTACCATGACCGGGGCGGTATCAACAAGATTCTGAATACCCTGGCGCTGCCGCCTTACCGCACCGCGGCCGCCGCATCCCGCGTCGCCGCCGGTGTACCACGCACCGCTGTCGCCGGCGTACCACGCTTCGCCGCCGCCAGGTCGGCCAGTCTTTGTCCCGCCGCGTGGGCCGCAATGGCTCCATCTGCCGCGGCGACCACCAGTTGCCGGAACGGCGTGTTCCGGACATCACCCACGGCGTACAACCCCGGCGAAGACGACTCCATCAGCTCGTCGGTCCGTAGGTACCCCTGGTCGTCTTTGTCGACAAATGGAACCAGGTCGGTTGCCGGGTCGGAACCGATAAAGACAAAGACCGCTCCCACCGGTTCCTGGGTAGTTTCACCGGTCTTGACGTTGCGTAAGGTCACCTCAGAGACGGCATCAATGCCGTATTCGTTTTGGGCACCGCCGATAGATTCAAGGACCGTGTCAAATCTGACCTCAATTCGCGGGTTGTTGAGTACCCGCTCGGCTAAGGCACCCTGGGCGCGGAGGGTGTCCCGGCGGTGGATCATGATAACCCTGTCGGTCAGGCCGCTCAGAAATGTCGCCTCATCACACGCCGCATCACCGCCCCCTACAACCAGCATCGGTTTACCGGCAAACATGGGGCCGTCGCAGGTGGCACAGTAACTGACGCCCCGCCCCGAAAACTCCTCTTCTCCGGGAACTCCCAGCCGGCGGTGGACCGCGCCGGTCGCCAGAATCACCACGGGCGAACCGTACAGCTGGCTGTCGGTCCTGACCAGGTACGTCCCGTCGTCCTGTCTGGACAGGGATTCCACATCCTCAATCGTTATTTCAGCGCCGAATGAGCGAGCCTGCGTCTCAAACCGTTCGGAAAACTCGTCGCCGTCGATCGGCTCGGGAAAGCCGGGGTAGTTTTCCAGACTGTTGATGACGTTACACTGCCCGCCGGCGGCGGTGCGTTCAATCAAGAGTGTCCTGTGGTTTCCCCGGGCGGCGTACTGCGCTGCCGACAGACCTGCGGCGCCGCCTCCGATAATGATTACGTCGTACTTGACCATATTGAGCCCCTTTCGAAATCTCGGTTTTGAAGGAACCTAATATATATAAAAATTGCTATGCGATGTCAATCAACCGGACGGGTAACCGGACTGGTAACCAGACCGGTTACCGGAGCGGACGGAGAAAATAGTTAATTGGTCTCTCCCGTTTACCGATACACATAATTGGAGGCATAGCATGAAACAGACCACCGGGGTGTACCTCTTCCTGGAACTTCTCCAACACCAGACGGAAATGATTGACCGCCTTGCAGAAAAACAGTCAGTTCTGCAGGGCTATATTGCCAGAAAAGACTGGATGGCCATGGAACGCCTGGTTCCCGAAATGACGCAGCTGAGCGAGTCCGTCGCACGGATCGAAGAGCAGCGGAACGACGTCTTCATGGAACTAAGCGCGTCATTTGGAAATATCAACTCCTTTGCCCATGTACTGATACGCCTGCCGGAGGATCTGCGGGACAGTATAAGTCGACAGTACCGGGCACTCAAGATAGCGGTGCTGCGGCTGCAGAGCAAAACGGCGACGATGGACGCCTACGTACGGTCCAGCATGGCGACCAACCGGAACGTGCTGCGAGAGCTGATTCCGGAACACGCCGGTACCGGATACACCCGAGAGGGTCACGGTCACTTTGCCACAGCTTCGGCGGTTGTGGTTGACCGGGAACAGTAAGCGAGGGGGATATGCAATCCACATTTTCGGGAATTGAAATCGGTAAGAGGGGAGTTCTTGCCCACCAACGGGCGTTGCAGACGGTAGGACACAACCTTACCAACGCCTCTACCGAGGGGTACAGCCGACAGCGCGTCCATTTGCAGGCGACTTCTCCCATTTACCGTCCCCAGCTGAACCGAGCAGAAACGGCGGGGCAGATCGGACAGGGCGTGGACATCGCCCGGATTGAGCGCGTTCGAGACCAGCTTCTGGACGGCCGCATCATCACATCAACCGGCGATATGAGCTATTGGGAAACGAGAGACCGCTACGTTCTCCAGCTGGAACAGGTGCACAACGAGGTCGGCGACACATCGGTTCGGAACCTTATGGACCGGTTTTGGGACTCCTGGCAGGAACTCTCCATCTACCCCGATCAGCGGGCCGCCCGGGAAGCGGTTCTCCAGCGGGGTGAGTCCCTGGTAGACGGTATTCGTCTGCGCTACGGAAATCTCGACCGAATTTCATCTATGGTGGAGCAGGAGATCAAGGGCAGCGTCACCCAGGCAAATACGCTGATCCGTGACATCGCCGCAGTTAACCGTGAGATCACCAACGTAAAGGCCGCCGGTGACAGTCCTAACGACCTGATGGACCGTCGGGACCTTCTGGTAGAACGGCTCGCCCGTATCATGGACATCACCGTGGACGACCGTGACCCCGACGAGTTCAGCGTGTACACCGCCGGATACCACATCGTTCAGGGCCGTATTGCCCGTCCCTTTGATCTTATGCCCAACCCGGACAACGAGGGCTACAGCCAGGTGGTATGGGCCCACAGCGACGAAGCCGTTCGATTTCGCGGCGGTTCTCTGGGGGCGCTGCAGGAGCTTCGGGACGACGACATCAAGACGGAGATTCGTTCTCTGGACAGCATGTCGATCAACGTGGTCGATCTGGTCAACGAAATTCACCGGGACGGATACGGCCTGAACGGACGAACCGGTCAGGATTTCTTTTCCGAGTACCCCGCTATTCTTAACGCCCAGGGAAATTTCGATTCGAACCAGGACGGCGCTTTCGACACCAGCCTGATCTTCCGGGTAAACGGCAGCAACACCATGGACCTGCAGGCCCAGATCGGGTTGGAAGGTACCATGCGGCTTCCTTCGGTATCGTCCGGGGCCGTTAACGGACTGATCGACGTTCCGTACCGTTCTACGGACACCGTAGAAGATGTGATTACCCGTATCAACAACGCCGGGGC
>JBAYPC010000371.1:0-3221 GCA_041677905.1 Alkalispirochaeta sp.
CCTCGTTACGCCGAATAAAGGCCTTTCTTTTTCCCTGGCAAACACATTCGCTTTTGAGCAGGACAGTCCCGTCGCCGCCGATCTTGCCCTGGATGGGGAGCTGTACGTTCCACTGTCTCGGAAACTGACGTTTGAGTTCTGGACCGCCAACCAATCGCTGGTACAGTCCTCGCCCCGTGTGCTGGATCTACCTGCCCTCGGGGGACTCAACAGCGTCCACGGATACTACTAGCAGGAAATTCGTGCCACGACCATCGCTGCGGTCGGTTCGGGTATGCGCCGCCGGATCGCGACACTCCCGTTAGGGCTCGGCAATGAGGTCTATATCAGACTCTTCGGAAACGGGGTTGCCTCGTGGGACGAAGATGTGACCGAACTGACCACGGCGCCATCCATTGCGGGCGGTCTGTCCCTGGGTCTGATCGCCAACACCCTTCTCGGAGAGGCGAGTATTTCCGTCGCCGTCAACGAAACCGGCCGGGTAATCGGATTTGTCGGATTGCGAAACAGCGTGCCAAATATTTTAGAGTGACCGGTCCAGGTGCAAAAACTGTTGGATAAGCCCCTTCGATCATAGTACCATCGCACCACCATGACACTGTTTGACCGTCTCTCGTATCTCTCCATCAAAGACACCCGAAAACTTCTGGGTAGCCGGCACAAAGAGCTGCTGCGCCGCGGCGGCGGGCGGGATATCGACATATTCCGAGACGTGCGCCTGACGGCAGAACGTCTGGTTTTGCACCTGTCCGATGCGACGGTGATGATCACCGAAGATGCGGCGTCTATTCTCGGACTGGGCATTCGGTGTGACCGCTGTGATGGGCCGTGCGAACACACCGCCGCCGCCCTGGCGCTGGTACTTGAAGAGAAACTGGCCCTGGGTCTTGCCCAACCGCCGGCAGACGACATCCCGATCGAAAACCTGACCGAAGCGGAACTGGTCACCCGAGCGCTTTTTTTGCGGACCCAGCGGATGCAGGAGGAGTCCATGAGTGTGGAATCGGCGGAGCCGGACACACTGTGGACCGATTACACCGTCACCAGCCACGCCTCGGGAAAGAGCTACCGCGTTGCCCTGCGCGGTTGGGAGCGGGGCTCGTCCTACTGTTCCTGCCCCGACTTCATGACCAACGGGCTGGGTACGTGCAAGCACATCCTCTTTGTCGAAGAAGAGGCGAAGAAGCGGTTTCCACCGGAGGTCCAGGCCATACCGTACCGCCGGACCCACGTCAGTATCTCCCTGCATTACGGCGATGAAACGGAACTGCAGGTGCTGCCGCCGGACGAGATGGACGCCGCCACCGAATCACTTCTGAAGCCGCTGTTGGGCCGCCCGGTTGACGACCTCTCCGACCTTCTCAGACGGATTCAGAAGCTGGAACGCCGGGGTGTTCCCCTGGTGATCCACGCCGATGCGGAGACGTATATCGACCGCGCCCTGATGCAGCGGCGTCTTGCGACCCTGGCTGAAGAGGTCGGGCGCGCCCCGGCCAACCATCCGTTGCGGACTACCCTCTTGAAACATCCGCTTCTTCCCTACCAGATGGAAGGCGTCGCCTTTGCCGTCGGCGCCGGCCGGGCGATTCTCGCCGACGACATGGGCCTTGGGAAAACGGTCCAGGCCATCGGGACGGCGGAACTGCTTGCTCGGGAAGTGGCGATCAACCGCATCCTGGTGGTGTGCCCCGCGTCGGTGAAGTCCCAGTGGGACTCAGAGATCTCCCGGTTTACCGACCGGAGTCGTCTGGTAGTCCTTGGTCCCGCCCAGAACCGTGCCGACCAGTACCACGCCGGGGCGTTCTACACGATCTGCAACTACGAACAGGTCCTCCGGGATATCGACGTGATCGAACGGGTCTCCTGGGACCTGATAATTCTGGACGAGGGGCAGCGCATCAAAAACTGGGAGGCCAAGACCACCCGAACGATCAAAGGTCTTCGGTCTCCTTTTGCCCTGGTCTTGTCGGGAACACCGCTGGAAAATCGGCTGGATGAGCTCTTTTCGGTTGTCCAGTTTGTCGACAACCGTCGGCTTGGTCCGGCGTACCGCTTCTTTCACCACCACCGCGTCGCCGACGAAGACGGTAAAATACTCGGTTACCGGAACCTCGATGAACTTCGCCGGGTTCTGGAACCGGTGATGCTTCGCCGGACACGGTCGGATGTGCTGCGGCAGCTGCCCAGACGGACGGAGGAAACCCGGCGTATTCTTCCGACGGAGGAACAGCTCGACGTTCATAACGCCCACAAACGGACTGTCGTCTCCATCCTGGGCAAGAAGTACATCTCCGAGATGGACCTGCTCAGGCTGCAGAAGGCGCTTCTCATGTGCCGCATGGCCGCGGACAGTACACTTCTGGTTACCAAAGAAGAACCGGGGTATTCCAGCAAGCTCCAGGAGCTTGCAGAACTGCTGCCGGAGCTTCTGGAAGACCATAACCGCAAACTGGTGCTCTTTTCCGAATGGACGTCGATGCTCGACCTGATCGAACCGCTGGTGCCGCAGACTGCGGAATTTGTCCGGCTGGACGGCTCGGTACCGCAGCAGAAACGCAAAACTCTGGTGCACCGGTTCAACACCGATCCTGAATGTCGCGTATTTCTGGCAACCAACGCCGGCGCAACGGGTCTTAACCTCCAGGCCGCCGATACGGTTATCAACGTGGACCTCCCGTGGAACCCGGCGGTACTGGAACAGCGAATCGCCCGGGCCCACCGGATGGGGCAGCGTCGGCCGGTACACGTCATCAACCTTGTGACGGAACAGACGCTGGAAGAGAGCATGCTGCAGACGATCGGTGTCAAACAGCAGCTGGCCGACGCGGTCCTCTCGCCGGGTGCGGAGATCTCAGAGGTAGCCCTCCAGGGCGGAGCTGAGGAGTTGCGACGACGGCTGGAAGTACTGGTAGGTGAAAAACCACCCGCTCCGATTGACGAAAGTATCCGGGCTGAGGTGACCGCCGCCGTGGCTGCGGCGGGTACGGCCGGCATGGCCAGTGAGTCCGGTGAGTCCGATTGGGTTGACGAATCCGGCGCAACTCGCGAACGCGGCGCCGCCACGGCACGACCAACCGCAGGCGAACCCGTGACCGTCGAGCCTGCAGTCCGACCGGTGGTCCGACGGGAAGTCCAGCCGCAGCGGCGTGGTGTGGTCGGGTCGGTAGTCCGGTTCTTTACCGGCCTGTTCGGCGGCGCCCAAACCACGGCTCCAGTCGCTC
>JBAYPC010000372.1:0-3216 GCA_041677905.1 Alkalispirochaeta sp.
CGTCAATCCATTCAAAGCGGAAGCGGCGGCCTGGTTCAGTCAATCTTCCGTGAATGACACAGAACCATCACTCTCCGAGAAGCAACTGGGCACACTCCACATCAGTTATAAGCCTGGTGACGACTCCTGAGTTCAACGCCGAGCGCAAGGCCATCGCTTTACTCCGACCTGCCGCCGCTATCACCACGTGACGGACATCTTCCAGTTCGGGAAAGGGAAGCCCTACTATTCGCCCGGAAATGGGGTTCTCCAGAACCTGCCCATTCGCATCCAGAACGGAAAAGTTGGTAGCACACGTTCCCCCCAGCTGTCGCAATGTCGCAAGTTCCTCCGCCGAAAAAATACCCGTCCGGAACATCGACGTGTCCTCGTCCAATCCGGACACACTCATAATCGCGATATCAAGACTTTCCCATATCTGCCGGACCGACCGGTAGTAACTGTCTCGAAGCATGGAATCACGAATCCCCCGGTCATCCACGACGGCGGGGATATTTACCATGTACGGTTTCCCCCGCAAGTGCTCGGCAAACTCTCGGGCAATACCGTTGGGGTAAATACCGGTGTCCACTTCTCCCATAGCACCGATGATGGGAATAACTTTGACGTCCTGTCCGGGAACCGAACCGAGATTTTCCCCGATCGTCTTAAGGGTAACCCCCCAGCTGACACCAACCGTGCTGCCCGGCTGTACCAGTCGGCTTAACAGATCCGTCATCACCGAAGCCATCTGTTGATATGTGTTCTCCAGATGATCGTGTCCTGCAACGACGGTGCACTCCTGGAGATTCCACCGTTGTTCGATGACCTGTTCCATTTCACCGGCGCCGTCGGGGGATTCATCTATGAGAATCTTGACAATCTTGTACTGCCTTGCCTTGTTCAAGGTGCGGGAAACCGTGGCAATACTGACGTTCATGCGCCGAGCGATATGCTGCTGGCTCAGGTCTTCGAGATAGTACAGACGAGCGATCTTCCCAAGGTAGTTTCGTTCGCTTGAAGTGAGGCCTTTACGGAGTTTACTTGACATGTATGGAACCTTTTACTACAGTTATATTGTAAAACATTGCTTATAATGCAATTATTTGCATAAGTTTCCAAAAAGCGCAAGGCTTTTTGACCGAAATTTCGGAAGAGGAAGGATATGGCAAAGAAGAAATCCGAAGTACGAACTGATCTGTCCCCGGAGAAACTCCAGGACATGTACATGAAGATGATGCACACCCGCAAGTTTGAGGAAAAGGTGGCCTATTTCTTTTCCCGGGGTCTGGTTCACGGGACCACACACCTCTACGTAGGGCAAGAGGCAACCGCAATCGGCGCTATCGCAAATCTTGACGACGACGACTGGATAACCAGTACCCACCGAGGTCACGGTCACACCATCGCCAAGGGACTGGACATCAACAAGATGATGGCCGAGCTGCTGGGGAAGTCAACCGGTTATTGTAAAGGTAAAGGTGGGTCCATGCACATTTCAGACATCACCATGGGACACCTTGGCGCCAACGGTATCGTCGGCGGCGGCATTCCAATCGCTACCGGAGCAGGACTCACAGTCAAGATGAACCGGCAGGACCGAGTGGTGATCTGTTTCTTCGGGGACGGTGCCATTAACGAAGGGACCTTCCATGAGTCTCTCAACCTGGCGTCGGTCTGGGACCTGCCGGTTATCTACATCTGTGAAAACAACCAGTACGGCATGTCGATGAGCCAGAAACGGGCAACAAATATCGAAGACCTGTCGATCCGGGCGAAAGCCTACGGTATTCCCGGTGTTCGGATTGACGGGAACGACGTATTCGAGGTCTACGACGCGGTAAAAAAGGCTAAGGAACACGTAAAGACGAAGGGACCCTACCTGATCGTATCGGAAACGTACCGGTATTTGGGCCACTCCAAGAGTGATGCGAACCGCTACCGCACTAAAGAAGAGATCAACGAGTGGAAGGAACGGGACCCCATCCCCCGGATGAGACGATATCTTGAGGAGCATGGTGTGTTTTCCGCCAAGGAAATGGACGCTATGGAACAACAAGCAGCCGACGATATCGAAAAAGCCGTGGAGTTTGCCCAGAACAGCCCCGATCCCAGGCTTGCGGATCTGACGACAGATGTCTACGCGGTGTAACGGAGAAAAAAGATGAGTGAACGAGAAATTACCTACGCAGAAGCGATTAAAGAGGCTATGAGTGAGGAGATGCGCCGGGACCCCAACGTCTTTTTCATGGGCGAGGATATCGGTGTTTACGGAGGCGCCTTTGGTGTATCCGTCGGGATGATAGAAGAATTTGGGGAAGAGCGGGTCCGAGATACCCCTATCAGTGAAGCGGTTATCGTCGGTGCCGCCGCCGGTGCCGCCGCGACCGGGAGTCGTCCCATTGCAGAAATACAGTTCAGTGACTTCATCGGCCTCGGTATCGACCAGCTCGGAAACCAGGCGGCCAAGATGCGGTACATGTTCGGCGGCAATGCAACGGTTCCCATGGTGGTTCGTGCACCCGCCGGCTCCGGTACCGGCGCTGCAGCCCAGCATTCCCAGAGCCAGGAAGCGTGGTACTGCCACATCCCCGGGCTCAAAGTCGTCACTCCGTCGACGCCGTATGACGCAAAAGGACTGCTCAAGGCGGCTATCAGAGATGACAACCCCGTGGTCTTCCTGGAACAGAAACTGCTGTACCGCAAGAAAGGTCCCGTGCCGGAGGGCGAGTACACCATCCCCCTGAGTGTGGGTGATATCAAACGTGAAGGCTCCGATCTGACTATCGTCACGTGGGGTCGCATGGTCCCCATGGTTCTTGAAGTGGCGGAAAAGGTATCCGCCGAGCGGGGCTACTCAATCGAAGTAGTCGACCCCCGAACGTTGATGCCGCTGGACCACCAGATCATTATAGATTCGGTAACGAAAACCGGACGTGCCATGGTTGTCCATGAGGCGGTCAAGACCGGTGGCTACGGTGGTGAAATCATCGCGACTATTGTCGATTCCGAGGCATTTTTCCATCTTGACGCACCGATTCGCAGAGTGGCCGGTCTGGATATTCCCATTCCGTACAACCCTGAACTCGAACGGAACGCGGTCCCGACCCCGGAAGTTATTGAAGCCAATATTCTGGAACTGCTCGATTAGGAGGAACCTATGGCTACAGAGGTAATTATGCCCAAGGCCGGAATGGCCATGGAACGGGGAACTGTCATCCAGTGGTTCAAGAAACC
>JBAYPC010000373.1:0-3211 GCA_041677905.1 Alkalispirochaeta sp.
ATGGGCGCCCGTTTCAACGGCGCGTTTGTGTACAGCCCGGACGGCGGGGAAAGTATCAGGTTCTCGCATGATGATAAGTACTTTGTCACCGGAGCGTACCCCGGTGGAGTAATCTACTAATACCCGGGCAAGGTCATTCCATTTTGGATGGGCTGTTCCTATTGTCATTGTCCTTCGCCTGTTACGCATAGTTTTCCGAGCCGGTGAATTACGTCGGATGTGTCCTGGTACAACTGCCGGTACAGGTAATAAAACTGGTCGTACCTTTTCGTGTTGGCCGGGTTAAAGCGGATTTCCTCCGCAGGGACGAGCCACGGTTCAACGGCATCGGGACCTGATAGAACACCCGAACCGATAGCGGCCAGAACGGCGTCACCGAAGGCCGCTCCTATCGTGGGCCGAACGAGCTGGGGTTTGCCCAGAATGTCGTTGACTATACTGATCCAGACCTGGTTTTTGGTGCCACCCCCAACGGCGGTCAGTTCACCCGTTTCCAGTCCGGATTCGGCCATGGCCTCCAGGTTGTGGCGAATTCCATAACCGACACTTTCCAGAAGAGCCCGGTAGAGGTGGGCCTTTGTTGTCCGAAGGTTGATCCCGACAAAGGCGCCCCGGGCATCCGGGTCGTTGATAGGGGTCCGCTCGCCCGAAAAGTAGGGAAGGACCATAACACCATCTGCTCCGGGGGGAATCTCGGCGGCCGCTTCGGCCAGGATCTGGTAAGCGGATACGCCGGTTTCCGCCTCCTGCTGCCGTTCCAATTCGGCCAGGTTGTCACGAAACCAGGTGGTCAGGGAACCGGTGGTGGACATGGCCGCTGCAAGGGCATAAGTACCGGGAAAGAGAAACGGCGCAGGCCAGAATACACCGCCACTTTCCAGACGATCCCGGACCGAAATAATAAACATGGAGCTGCCGTACATGAGCATGGTCTGTCCGGGGTTTAGTACGCCTGCACTGACAGCCTCACTGCCTGCATCGGCGGTGCCGGTGACGACGGGTGTCCCCTCGGCAAGGCCCGTTAAGGCTGCGGCTTCCGGGGTGACTGTACCGGCCACGTCACTGGCCCAGCGAAGTTCAGGCAGGATGCTGGTCAAGCAGATGGGCTCTGCCATGTCTTGTGACCAACGTTGGTGCTTGATGTCATAGAGGGGTCCAAAAAAAGCCGCGGTGTAATGGTCCATGACTACTTCACCGGTGAGGCGGTACACCAGATAGGTGGTGGATGTCATGATTTTCCACGTTTTTTGCCAGATCTCGGGCTCGTTTTCTCGTATCCACAAAACCTTGGGGCCTCCTGACTGGGAGGAAAGGTCGGAACCGGCCTCGTTGCGTATCCGTTCGGCACCGAGGCGTGCGGTAAGGTGGTCAATCTGTTTCTGGGCACGGCCGTCAATTCCGTAGAGGATGGACGGCCGCAGGGGGGATCCATCTTTACCGACGGGAAGGACGCACGGGCCGATGGCACTGACGCCTACGGCGGTGATCTGTTCTGCTGTGATAGAGTGATCGGCCCCGGCCTGGGTCAGGATTTGGCGGCAGAGGATTGTGAAGTCGGCCCACCAGACGGTGTCGGGGTCGTGTTCGGCGTAGCCGGGGCGGGGAATAGACATATCGTGGGGGGTTTGAGTCTCTATTAGAACGGTCCCGTCTTCTGCGACAAGAACCCCCTTGGATGAGTAGGTCCCCACGTCTATCCCCAGTGTAAAATGTCGATGGGTCCTTTTGTTTTTCACTTAAAAATGGTATCACGGGACCGCTTTGCCGTCAACACAAGAGGTTGCAATCGAACAGATAATACGATAGATTGAACATCAGATGGACATACATGAACGTCGTTCGAAAATTGCCCGCCGTCTTGCCGAAGAACATACCGTCAACGTCGGTGACCTTGCCATGGAGATGGGTGTCTCGGGAATGACGGTTCGTCGTGATTTGGCGGAGCTTGAACGAGTAGGTTTTGCCCGTCGGGTATACGGAGGTGCCGTTCATGAGGCCCAGCGCAGTTTTGAACCCGCCGTTATGGTCCGTTATTCGGAATACGCCGCCGAGAAACGTCGGGTCGCACGGGCTGCTATACGTTTGCTTCGCCCGGGTGATTCTGTAGCGATCGACGTCGGTTCTACCATGATGTACCTGGCCGAAGCGCTACGGGACGCTGTGGATCTGCGCCTCATTGTGGTAACACCGAGCATGACCATTGGACGTGAACTGAGTGAAAATCCGTCATATATGGTGGTCGTGACCGGCGGTGTCGTTCGGCGCGGGGAACTGTCGTTGACGGGTGATCTGGCAATCACGGCGTTCCGACAGTTTCATGTAGATAGGCTCTTCCTCTCTGTCGCCGGGTTGGAAGAGGAATCGGGATTGACGGAGTACAACATCGAGGATGCATCCGTGAAGCGGGCGATGATCGCCTCGGCAAACCAGGTCGTTGTACTCGCCGACAGAACAAAATTTGGTCGGACTGCGCTATGCACGGTCGGACCGCTGGAAAACATGGATGTGCTGGTTACAGACGTGGCGCCCCCGGCCGGTTTGAAGGCGGTACTGGAACGGAACGGAACTCAATTGATTATCGCCGACGACAATGGCGGCGGTACTATGAGCGAGCGAGGAGGAAGAAGAACATGAAATGGTTACAGGAAGAACTTGGTACGGTCAAACCGGTTATTGCAATGTGTCATATGCCGGCTCTGCCGGGAGATCCCGACTACGACAGGGTAAAGGGTGTACAGGGTGTCGTTGATTTCGTAAAACGAGAACTGGAATCGTTACAGAAGGGCGGTGTGGATGCCATTATGCTTTCCAATGAGTCCAGTTTACCCTATTTGACCAAGGTCGATATGATTACCACGGCGACAATGGCCCGGATTATCGGCGAACTGAAGGCAGAAATTGATGTACCGTTCGGCGTGGACGTCCTGTGGGACGGGACCGCGAGCATCGATCTTGCCGTGGCAACCGGCGCACGGTTTGTCCGGGAGATATTTACCGGTGTCTATGGCAGTGATTTCGGACTGTGGAATACCAACTGCGGCCAAGTCATGCGTCATCGTGCCGCCGTGGGGGGCGAGTCGGTTCGGATGCTTTTCAACATTGTTCCGGAGGCTGCCGCGTATGTGGGTAACCGGACATTAAAAGATATCGCCAAATCAACGGTCTTTGATGCACGGCCTGACGGCCTGTGTGTGTCCGGTCTGACGGCCGG
>JBAYPC010000374.1:0-3198 GCA_041677905.1 Alkalispirochaeta sp.
ATGAAAGGTCCGGAAACTGCCCAGCCACGTCACCCCAGACGGCGGCAATACCTGCCGGAGTTTTTGAATGGTACACCACCGTAATGACCGCTTCCTCGTTCCGCTCTTCCAGAGAATAGCGTTCCAGGGTCACATCATCGTGGAGAACGGCCGTCTCTTCCGCGTCTCGCCTGGAAACCGGGACGGCCCGCTCAGAGCTCTCGTCATCAAAGACACCGAACTGCCACAGCGTGAGAGGCATGTGGTATACCAATGTGAGGCGTAAGTCGTTTTGACGCCGCAGGTCCAGCTCCACCTCAGTCGTGAGACACGAACTCAAGCCGAAAACGACCGTTATCAGAATCAAAAAACGCGATGTTTTTTTCACACGACGATCCTAACTGCTTGCCTGAGAAAGCTCAACCGTTGTTTTGCCGAACCCTCCGTCCTCTGGCCGTGCAAAGGAAAAAGTTGCGACCTCTGGACGGTGTGTCAGATAGTCATGAACACCTTTTTGAAGAACACCCGTTCCAGTACCGTGAATTACGGAAAAGGAACGGAGTCCCTGCAGTACGGCGCCGTCGACCTGCACCTCCAGTTCCGACAGCGCTTCCTGCAGGCGTTTACCCCGCAGATCAAGCTCGAGCACGGCAGTACTCTTGCTGAGCTGCGTACTGAAGCGGACGGCGGCTTCCTTCTTTTTGGCTTGTCTGATCTCTTCGGGGCCAACGGTCATCCGAAGGCCGCCAAACTGGACGACAACCCGTCCTTCCTGCACCGATTTCACTACTCCCTCCCGACCTGTACGGCGGTGAATTACCGACATCTCCGGCAGGAAGTCTTCTGCATCGTTGGATGCAGGAACTCCTTCGTTCAAGTCTTCCTGAATGTCGTCCCGAGTAGACGCAAGGTTGTCCAACTGACGATGGGCGGCACGGATTTCTTCTTTATCCAGGGTGACGCCCTGTTCTCGAAGGCGCCGTATTTCACCCTCTACGGCCCTACGAGCCTCTCTTATTGTCCGATCCAGGTCGTGAAGGTATCCTTTCCGGACGGTAGCCTCCTGCTCACGGAGGTCTTTTTCCCGAACGGCCAGCTCCTCTTCTCGGGCCGCCAGTGTTCCTTCACGGCTATTCAGGTTATCCAACCGTTCGGCCAGGGTACGTTCCTGCTCCAAAAGGCGGTTGATGATATCGGATACACTGTTTTGTCTGTCCGACGCGTACCGCCGGGCGGCGGCAAGAACGGCGGGATCAAGGCCCTGTTCCTCCGCTGTTTCCAGGGCGTGGCTTGATCCAGGGCGTCCGGCTACAATCCGATAGGTAGGCCGGTGGGTATCCTGATCAAAGTCCATAGAGACGTTTCGGGCGGCATCACGGGTGTACCCGTAGTGTTTCAGCACCGTCTGGTGAGTGCTTACCAGGATGGTGCATCCCCGCTCGATCAGGGTATCCACAATTGCCAGAGATAACGCCCCACCCTCGTCCGGGTCGGTGCCGCTGCCCAGCTCATCCAGCAGAACGAGGCTCGCCGGTCCCGCTCTATCTACGATGGCTGCTATGCTGCGCATGTGGGCGGAGAACGTGGAGAGCTGTTCATCGATAGACTGTTCATCCCCGATATCGACACCCCAGTAATCAAAGAGGGGAAGCGTACTGTCCGGGTCGGCAGGAATGGGAACCGCACACTGGTGCAGAGCCGACAGGAGCCCAACGGTCTTGATGAGAACCGTCTTGCCGCCGGTGTTGGGGCCACTCACCACGAGTAACTGGACTCCCTCTTCGAACTTGATACTCAGGGGAACGCAGTTCTTTCCCAGCAGGGGGTGCCGAGCGTTCCGCAGATCAAGGGACGTCGATATCTCGACCATGGCACCACCGGTGCGGTAACCCCAACGCGCCCGGGCTATGAGGGCGTCCAGCCGAACGGTTCTCTTATAGAGCAGACGTAACAGGGGCAAGTCTGAACGAATCTCCTCACTGAGACGCATCAGGACACGGCGTATCTCCTGGTGGACGGCATAGGAGGTCTGAGTGAGTTCGTTGTTCAAATCGACCAGTTCCCGGGGTTCTACAAAAAGAGTTTCCCCGCTGGCCGACGACTCATGGACAATGCCGTCGATTCGTCCTTTGAAATTTACTGCCAGGGGAATCACCGTACGTCCGTCTCTGACAGTCGGCTGGTCCCCGTGGTACATGGTCGGAGCAGACCGTATCAACGCTTCCGATCGTTTCAGCAGCGCTCGGCCTACCTCACCCGCCCGCTGTTTGAGCCGCCGTATCTCCGGAATGGCCTCTTCGTTTACCGTACCTTCGTCGGTTATGTACCGTCTGATGTCACTGTGCAGCGCGGCAGGTACCGCAACGTCACTAATCAGCGCCGAAAGGTGTCCGTCCTCGTCGTACCGGCAAAAGGTTATGATCTCTCGAGCGTAGTCCAGAAACTTCCCGACTTCCGCCAGGCCTTCCGGGTCCAGTTGGGCGCCCTCCCGTTCAACGACGTCGAAAAGAGGCGAAAGGGTTAGCACCGAGCCGGACGGGGCTAAGACTCCTTCTTCGAGGAGGGAAAGGGCGCGTTGGACGTAACCTTTTTCTCGATTCAGTTCTTCAGCATCAGTTATCGGTGCCATGGAAGTCAGAAAATTGCGGCCGGCCTCCGTCTGAGAATAGTCACCCACCGACGCTGCAACACGAAAGAACTCAAGCACGTCAAGAGAAGTCATGAGTGGTCCTGCTTTTCCCGGATAATCTTCACGTACGATTCGTACCGGATCGGGCTTATCTCGCCCCGCTCCACCGCATTTAGAACGGCGCAGTCCGGTTCGTGCAGATGGGTGCAGCTCGGCATCCGACAGTCTACAATGGCGGAGCGGAACTCCCGGATACCGGCGGCGATTTCCGTCGCTTCGTACTGGTCAAGAGGGTAATGGCGCACCCCCGGAGTATCTACAAAGACGCGGCCCCCCGCACTGATATGCCGAGCAAGAGTCGTGGTGTATCGGCCCCGGTCGTAGCGGATGGAGACCTCGCCCGTCTCCTGCATCGCCCCCGGCGCCAGAAGGTTGATGAGCGAGGACTTTCCGACTCCCGATTCACCAAAAAAAACCGCCGTTCCTGCGGGGTGGTGCTTCAGGAGGTCCTCGATGCCCTGGGGGTGGTCCGGGTGAGCCACCGCCCGCAAGACGGTATAACCGATCTCTTCCAGAACCGTGATGTGTGC
>JBAYPC010000375.1:0-3190 GCA_041677905.1 Alkalispirochaeta sp.
CCCGGCCCTTGAAGATCACCCCCGATTCCGCGCCCGCAGCCAGCGCCTTTTCAAGGACAAGCTCTTCCTTGTACTTGTCGACAATGACAAAAATCAGACTCCCGACCCCCATCACGCCGCCCCCGTACCTTTCAAAACATCAGTTTTATCCAACGAACCAAAGACATCCAGCACCAGCAACACACCGTTGTTCATCGAAGACAACTCCAGCTCCCCGTCAATCCCCTCGACAATCCTCTCCGTCTCATCCCTCTTTGATAAAATGAAGACAACCTCTTTTTCCGGTTCAATCAGTATATCAAAAAAGTGCTTCTGCTCTTTCCCGTCAACACCCTTTCCGTACATTATCGTCCCGCCATGGGCCCCCGCCCTCTTCGCAGCCGCCATGACCTCTTCCGCCTGGTATTTCTCGACAATAACAACAATCAACTCCTGGTACATTCCCCAACCCCCTTTGTATCGTGACCCCGCTCGTTTCCCCCTCGCCGGCCACCATGGTACAATACCCTATAAAGAAAAGAACCTCATCTGATCAATCCATTGATTCCGGATATTGCCGGGGCGGGGGCCCCGGCGAACTTCGTTCCGCCTGGAAAAAAACACCACACCCACAGGGCCACCCCCCTCGCGGGCATCACAGTCCGAGAACCTACTCAGTCTGATAAACCAGACACCTTTAAATTGGCGGCATTACCCCGTCAAAGCCCGTACTGTTCCCGAGCCAGATCGCCAAGACCCACCGCGTCCAATTTAGCCAGAGGCGCAAGAAATGTGACCTGGATCACACCGGGTGCGCGCCCAATCTCGATAGCCCCGTTGATGGTGGCACGGTTACGCACCTCCGGTACGGTCATGGCCAAAAGCGTTGCAGCCCGTTGCAGCCCGTTTTCAATGGCGGCGTTCATATCGGCGGCAGTTCCGATCACCGAAATCGGCGCACACGCCTCCAGCTCTTTGACACCCCATTGAGCGGCCAGATGCGTAGCCTTGGCCTTTTCCGCATCCGTAAATGGTCGTGCCATCGGCGGGAGGTCCTCCGGCAGTGGAAACAGCACCGGCCCGTCAATCGGATACCCCTTTTTCACCTCGACCCGGAGGGTAACACTCCCCGCCACATCCATCGTATGGCCGGCGATTTCGCCGTCACCCTGTCCCGCATGCATATCACCCATATAGACGCCGGCACCCTTTACTTTGACCGGCGCCACCAGGATTGCCCCGGCCCGTACTGCGTCAATGTCCATATGGCCGTCGGTCTTATGAAGCGCCAGTTGTTCAGCCGTCAGTGCGTACGGATGCGGCGCGCCCACGAGAAACGCACCAAAATCACCTGCATTGTGGCTGTCGGGCATAGCTATGGACGGACACGTCCCCAATTGACCCAGGAAGGGTCGCATGCGCACCATCACTCCCGGCATGTCGGAGAGCGCATAATTCAGGATCGAATGCTGCTGGGATGCGTCGGGAAGCGCTGCGTAATGGTCGGCCCTTCCGGCAATCTTTTCGGCGGCAGATCTGGGCAGCGTCACACCAACGCTGCCAGTTTCGTCAAAAGTAACCGTATAACCGTGGACGACCTCAAAAGGTTTGACTGCATTACCGCAGACATTGCATTTGACCGAGTCCTGTCCGATCCCCTTGATATGGGTTTCGGGCCAAAGGGTGTCGCAGGTGGGACAGCGTGCAGCCACATAGGGATCGCCCAGACAGAACCCGTCGGGTGAGCTGTCATGCCCGCTGGCCGTAGCAATTGACGTCACACTGATGTCGCGAATACGGATCACCACCGCATCGCCCGGTTCGGCACCATCCACCCAGACGGGCTGGGTCACCTCGTGCCCACCGCGCAGATGGGGAGTAATCATCGGCCCCCAGCAGCCCGGGGCCGTGTTGGCGATGATCGTACCGCCGCTTTCGACGGGGCCCTGCATCGCGGCTCCGGGGTCAAGAACACTGTTGGTAAAGCCCTGGACCATAACACTGCGCTGCGGCCTGTTTTTCTCTTTGCTATCCGACATGTAACGTTCCTCCTCGACAAGAGTCTTACGCTGCACCACCGTACTACTCAGTTCTCCAGCCTGTATTTCCCGTAGCCCGTATCCGCCACTTCCACAAATGAAACCCCCGGAGGCAGTGCGTCAGCACCCAGCGGCGAACTGTAGAAAACAACCGGTCCCTGCGTCCTCATAGGAACGATCCTCCAGTTTCCATCCGGCTTCGGGTCAATCTGCCCTCGCATTTCAATGTACTTGAGAATCACCTGACGGCTTTCGTCAGGGGCGGCGAGAATTGTTTTCCCCGGGTCAATGTTCGGGAAGTTACCGCCACCGTAGGCGCGATAGTTGTTGGTTACCACCGCGAATTCCTGGTTCGGATCAATGGGTTTCCCGTTGTACCGGAGATTCACAATACGCTCAGCGTTGGCGTCGTTGAGTGTTCCATCTTTGTTGTAGCGATTCGGCTGGGTTACGTCGATTTCGTAGCTTACTCCGTCAAAGACATCGAAGTTGTACGTCGGGAAACTTTCGTTTACCAGCAGTTGTTCTTGGGTTTTTGCCGGGTCGATCTGATTAAACTGACCGGCACTCATCTCCAGCCATTCTTTCACCTCTGCGCCGTTCAGCTTGTCTATCGTTACAGTGTTGGAATAGACGTACAGATCGGCGATGTTTTTAACCGCCAGCGGACCGGCCGGCACGTTGGTGTAGTACTTGGGACCTTGCCTTCCACCAGCCTTGAACGGCGCGGCGGCAGACAGGACCGGCAGCCCCGCATAGGGAGTGTCCTTAAGAGCATCGCCGGCATACCATAACTGGGCTTCATTGATGATCTGGACCGAATATGAATCCCGAACCAGCGCAAAGAAACTGTTCAGCGGCGCCAGCAATGCACCGTTTGCCGTGGCACCACCTTCAGATGAACCGATAGGGGCACGAATGTAGGCCAGAGTCCCTTCGTGTTCCTTTGAAAGAAGGGCCGTAAGAGTCGGATCGGCATCCATCACGCTCTTTTTGTTGGCCGAATCATACACGCTCAACAGCGTGGCCCTCGCATCGGTGCGTACCCAACTTCCTCCCCTTTTCTGCACGGTGAGATTGATCTTGCCAAGGTTGTCGGCAAAACTTCCGGGCATCACCACCGGAATACCGTTGATCGTTCCCTTGTCCAGATCGACACCGGTGATTTTTGA
>JBAYPC010000376.1:0-3174 GCA_041677905.1 Alkalispirochaeta sp.
CTTTGAGCTGGACGCCATCGCATCGGTCTTTATCGGCGGCGCCTCCACGAGCGGCGGCATCGGTACGGTCATCGGTGCAATCATCGGTGGCCTCGTTATGGGTGTCATCAACAACGGCATGTCCCTGATGAACATCGGTGCCGACTGGCAGTACGTCGTCAAAGCGCTGGTGCTTCTCCTCGCCGTCTTCTACGACATCTACACCCGCCGGAAAGCAGGCCTCGCCTAGCCAATACCCTTCAGAGAGTTTTCCGCCCGCGCCCCTCCGGGCGCGCGGGCGAGAACCATCCGGTTCTCTATCGCCCGTTCAATCAGGCCGCCGTCAAAAATACTTTTTGACGGCGGCCCAATACACTGGAAAGGGCCACCCCCCTCAAAAGTGAATCCGGATACCCAGCCCCGCGTCGATGTCAAAGCCGGTGGACGGAACCACCTGTAACCCCGGTACAACCTCGCCAAAGAGTTCAAGATTGGGCAGTACGTACCACTGCAGCCCCAACGGCAGCCGGGCACCCACATAGACATCATCACTCAGCAAAAGCACCTTACCGCCCACCCCCAGATACCAGTCGATGGGGTCTGCCAGGGTGCGGTTCAACAGCCACACATCGGCGTGCAGATGCAGCCGGTTGTTGATATTCCACGCCGCGGCCAGAGCAACACGGTTATCGACCAGTACACTGACCCCCGTCGGAGAACCAAGAATCACACCCGCACCCACGTCGGCGGCGGCCGGCGCCAGCACAACAACAAAGAGCACTACAACTAGAACAATACGTGTTTTCATGGGCCTACTATACTACAGACAGCCCAAAGATGCCCTTTACACCCCCTGCCCAAGGACACACTAGACGCAGCACGTCGACACCGGCAGAAGCATTTCGGCGATCTGGACCGTGTTGAGAGCTGCCCCCTTCCGCAGCTGGTCACCGGTAATCCAGATATCGTAGTGGTGTTCCGAGGTGTGATCCCGCCGAATGCGGCCAACCATGACATCATTGGTATTGGCCACACCAACCGGAGTCGGTCCAAGGCCGGCCGCGTCCCACCCGTTAGAGCCAAAAACGGCCACCCCCGGCGAATTACCCAACAGGTCGTACAGCTCGTTAACAGACGGAGATGAGCCGAACTCAACGTGAATCACCTCAGCGTGAGACCGCATGACCGGTACCCGCACAGCGTGGACGTTCACCGGCAGGTCAGGTACTTCCAGAATCTTGCGAAGCTCGTTGATCACCTTCCACTCCTCGGCAACGTACCCGTTGTCCATCAGTTCGGTGTTGTGGAGAAAACAGTTGAAGGCGTACTGGTAGGGAATGACCGTGTTCCGGTGCGGCCTACCCTGAAGCAGGGCCACCGTTTCGTCCTGCAGTTCCGTCATGGCCCGGTTACCCGCACCGCTGGCAGCCTGGTACGTCGCCACAAAGAGGTTTCTGATCGTATACTCCCGGTGCAGCGGCCCCAGAACTACTGCCAGAATAGCGGCGTTGCAGTTGGGGTTGGCAATGATATTCCGGTGGTTGCGTAACGCGTGCCCGTTCACTTCAGGAACTACCAACGGCACCTCCGGTTCCATCCGAAACTGAGACGAGTTATCGACCAGAATCGCACCGGCGGCTGCCACTTCCTGTGCAATCTGGGCCGTGACAAAACTGCCCGCCGAAGAAAGCACATAATCAACACCCTCAAAGATACCCGGCCGAAGAGGCTCAATGGGAATTTCTTCACCACGGAACGACACCGTCCGGCCCCGACTCCGTTCAGAGGCAACCGGTATCAACTGCCCCACCGGAAAAGCCCGCTCTTCCAGAATGGACACGATCTCCTGCCCAACCGCGCCCGTTGCACCAACGACGGCCACACGATAACTCTCCATATCAAACCTCCTTTTCCCATGCCGCGTTGCGGCATTCAAAAAAACGAAAAAAAAGCCCCGCTTTCGCGGGGCAATCTCTACAACGTTGGGTGGGCAGCTACAATGCAGCCGTCCCGCGATATCCGCCGGCCGCATCACCCAGAGTTGTTTTCGTCTTTTTCGTAATCGTTGTGTTCGTAAACGTAGCGGTCACTACGGAAAGAAGAGAAAATTCAACCTGTTGCGGCAAAGGTTCAGCAAACATCAGTAGAATAATCAACTAATACCGAAAACGCGTCAAGAGGATATCGCAGTTTTTTTACACAAGTTGCTGAATTTCTTCTCAACTCCGACCACGCGTTACTGTTCACACCGCCGTTCATTGATTACCTTACTAAGACGGTATGAATTACTGCAGGAGTCACCAATGACCATACATACACTTGGATATCCCCGTATCGGCCGCAACAGAGAGATGAAGTTTGCCGTTGAAAAGTACTGGAAAGGCAAGATAAACGAGACGGCACTACTGGAAACCGCCCGGACCATCCGCCGCCAACGGTGGCAGACCCAGGCTACGGCCGGTGTTACCCTTATGCCGGTGTGCGACTTTCCCCTCTACGACCACGTTCTCCAGATGAGCATGGCCCTGGGCGTCATACCCCACCGCTTCCGCGCCGGCCGGGCCGCCCGGAACCTGTCCCCGATAGACCTGGAATTTGCCGTCGCCAGAGGTCTCACCGGCACGTCAGCCTCCTCCGACACCAACATAGAACCGTCGGCCATGACCAAGTGGTTCGACACCAACTACCACTACATCGTTCCCGAACTGGACACACCCGATACCCCCGCGGGCCCCTTCACCCCCGACCCGTCCCGCCTCGTTACCGAAACCAGGGAAGCCCTTGAGGCCGGTTACACCCCCAAACCGGTTTTGGTCGGCCCGGTGACCTACCTGTATCTCGCCGGCGCCTCCCCGAGCCTGGCCCCACAGATCGCCACGGCGTATCGCACCATCACCGATGCCCTGGCGCCCTACGCCCCCTGGATACAGTACGATGAACCGGTCCTGGCGTTGGACCTGACCCCGGAGTGGCAGCAGGCGTTCCGCGACGCCTACGCCACACTTACCGCCGGTTCCGGTCCGCACAAAGGGGGCAAACTCCTCATCGCCACCTATTTCGGTCCCCTGGAAGACAACCTCACCCTCCTGCCGGACCTGCCGGTAGACGGGTATCACCTGGACGCAGTTCGCGGCCCCGACGACATCACCCCCGCGGCGACGGCGCTCAAAGACCACCAGATCCTCTCGTTAGGTA
>JBAYPC010000377.1:0-3161 GCA_041677905.1 Alkalispirochaeta sp.
CTGCAGCGTGACCGCCCGGTCATAGCGGCGGTTGCACCGGCGGGGATCGGTCAGTTTTCGGCACCCTTCGAGCGTCTTGTAACAGCCTGCCGCACCCTCGGGTTTGACCAGGTGTACGAGGTTGCCGCCGGTGCCGATGAGGTTGCCCGGCGGGAAAGCGCTGAGCTTCTGGAGCGGCTCGATGGCGGGGCACCATTCATGACCTCGTCGTGCTGCCCCGCCTACACCGCCGCCGTTGAACGGCATTTTACCGAGCTGGCGCCGTACGTGTCCCACACTCCCAGCCCGATGGTCGTGTCGGCGGAAGCGATCCGGGCCGAGCAACCCGATGCGATGGTGGTATTTGTCGGACCGTGCCTCGCCAAGAAACGGGAAGCGCGGTTGTCGGGCGTCGTCGACGCCGTTCTCAGCTTTGAAGAGCTGGGTGCCATGTTTGTCGCCCATGATATCGATGTCCAGGAGTGCGAAGAGATCGATGCCGACTGCATTGGCGGTACGGCCGGGAGGGGATTTCCCATTTCCGGCGGTGTCAGTAGTGCGGTCCGCGCCGCATGTGCGACAACTCGAGCTGTCCAGACGCACACCATCGATGGAATAGACGCCGACGCAACCAGGCTGCTCAAGGGGATTGGAAAAAACCCGCAGTCTCCGACGGTACGACCCGACGGTGCAGAGTTTATCGAGGTGATGGCGTGTACCGGAGGCTGCGTCGGAGGCCCCCTCGCGTATGGGACCGCCCGGGCCGCCACCCGGAGCGTCCGCCAGGCAGTCGGCTGAAGGAAGTGGGCACGGCAGAACCCTCGGGTTCGTCATAAACATTGAACCATCCGGTTCTCTGATGCTGCCAACTCCAGGAAGTGGAAAGGGCCACCCGCCTCGGTCAGCTCCCGGCTGAAATCACTTGACTTCGTCGCCGGCCTTTATCACCTTATCAAAAGATAGTTTAGTAAAATTATCACCTTTTTGAGGAGGTTTTTTATGGCAGGTAATGTGAAGGAAGGACACGCGAAAATCGCGATCATCTACTACAGCGCGACAGGGCACGCCCACCTTGTGGCAAATGCAGTGGCGGAAGGCGCCAAGGCCGCGGGCGCGGAGGTGCGGGTGCGACGGGTTCGTGAGCTTGCACCGGATGAGGCAATCGACTCCAACCCCCTTTGGCGGAAGCATGTAGAGGCGACAAAGGATGTTCCCATCGCGACTCTTGACGATCTTGAATGGGCCGACGGGTACGTTTTTGGTACCGGAACCCGCTACGGCGTCGTGAGCGCGCAGCTCAAACAGTTCCTCGACACCGCCGGGCCGCTCTGGGTCCAGGGCAAGCTCTCCAACAAGGCGGTATCGGCATTTACCGGCGCCGGGAACACCCACGGCGGGCAGGAAACGACAATCCTTACCCTCTACAACGTGATGCATCACTGGGGTGCAGTTGTCGTTCCGCCCGGATACACCGATCCAAGTCAGTACGCATCGGGCGGTAACCCGTATGGCCTGAGTTATACGGCCGATCAGAAAGAGACGAAGGTCCCGCAGGAGATCCTCACCTCCGCGCGCTACCTCGGCGGTCGTGTTGCCCGGTTCGCCTCGGTTCTTGCCGCAAACCGCGACAAGCTCATCGTCCCGACGGAGAGCGGCACCGCCTGAGAAGCCTGATTCTTCAGAGGCTGTATTTCTTGATTGTATTTCTTGATTGAACCATCCGGGATGCAGGGTGTCGGTGCGGTCCAGTAGGTCCGCACCTGATCCGTGCAACGGCCACGAAGTGGCCTTGCGACCAGGCCGGTTCCCTAATGTTGCCAACCGTAGGAAGTGGAAAGGGCCCCCCGCCTCGGGGGGCCTCACTCCCCGGCGCTTACACCGCCTGCGATGTTGTTTTCCGTGAAGATCTAATCGTCAGGGTACTCAGGGTACCACTTCGAAGGTATAACTTTGCTTCGCGTCCGCCTTCTTGAGCTTGTCGTGGAGCACAGCGGTGAACTTGTACTCACCCGGCGGCAGCTTCCCGAGATTTATGGTGTTCTGCGCGTAGAGGTCGAGCACCGGGGACCGCGCCTTGAAGTTGTAGTTGAGCCCGTCGGGCATGTCGAGGATCTTCTCACCCTCCGGCGTTTCGATGATCATGTCCTGTGTAAACCAGAATTGATAATCACCGCCTACCCGGTTGGTGAAGACGTTGACCGGCTCGTAGTAGAAATAGATCTCCGAACCGGCCTTCACCTTGTTGTCCGGGTAGGGGACATATTGACCGAAGCCGATGACGTTGCTGCAGAGGCTGAAATTCCTGAAACCGAGGGCACCTTGATTCTGCAGGTCGATTATCCGCTCCTTGAGCGAGGCGACCGTCTCCTGCCTCTGAGCACCGACGGGCGGCGTCACGGCATACAGCATCACCACTACCACTACCACGGTCGTCGCCAGGAGGCGTGCGAGGTTTCCCTTAACTTTCATGATGTCCTCCCCGTACCAGCCGGCTGACTCTTCAACGTCATGCTCAGCCTCATTGGCATGTATCGACTCAATCACCAATGCAAATAATAAGACATTACAACCGTGACGTAAAACATTATAAAAAAAGATGACCTTGGTGTTCACTACTGGAAGCTTCGCCGCAGTCGAAAAATTATCAGCTCATCATGGTTGAACCATCCGGGATGCAGGGCCGTGCAGGTATAGCTTAGAAGCAACGGCCACGAAGTGGCCTTGCGACCAGGCCGGTTCTCTGGTGTTCCCAACCCCAGGAAGTGGAAAGGGCCACCCGCCTCGGGGGGCCCCCGGGCACCCACAAGACGCGGTGTGTCATCCGGGGCGAGACTAATTCGGTCGGCTACGTAGCGTCACGACCCGGTGCGTCCAGCTCGGGCTCGCCGTCCCAGGGTCCCTTAATCTCGCCCAGGATCACGTCGTGAACCTCCAGGCGGTCTCAGATGGTCCCCCCTTTGTCCGGGACGTTCCTTAACTCGAACCACCCGCTGCCGGTCGCGGAGAACCTGGGACCGTTTACGTTACCGACATCCCCTACATCTGGACGGACGAGGGGTGGTTGTATCTCGCCGGAGTGAAGGACTTGGCGACGAAAGAGCTCATCGGCCACTCGATGGGAAGCCGAATGACGAAAGCGTTCACCCACACGGCACTCGATCGTGCGGTTTAATATCGCGGAC
>JBAYPC010000378.1:0-3153 GCA_041677905.1 Alkalispirochaeta sp.
CCCGGACCATACCAGCCGATGTCGTCTAACTCACCCTCTTCCGGTGCAAGTTCACCACCGGCATATTCGGCGGTAAAGGCGATCATCAGAGAGTTTGGAAACGGCCAGGGCTGACTGGAAAAGTAGGTGATATTCCGTACATCCAACCCGCTCTCTTCTCGGACTTCGCGACTCACCGCGTGTTCCAGCGTTTCCCCGGGTTCGACAAAACCCGCCAAGACACTGTAGAGGTTATCCGGGTGGCGCGGACTGTGGGCCATCAGGAGCTTTCCATCTCGGACAACCGCCATGATCACCGCCGGAGAAATCTGAGGATAACTGGTGCCCCCGCAGATTGGACATCGCTTGGATATCTCCGTATCACTCCGTTCCATCGGCGCAGCGCAGACTCCGCAGAACTTCGTATTCCGGTCCCAATGGGCCAGGTGAAACGCCCGGTTCACCGCCCAGTAGTCGTCGACATCCAGAAGATCAGCCGCCTGCCGCCGGCCGACGACTTCGTATGCCGCTCCCCGCCCATCCATGCGTGCCCGGGCCAGAACGTGTTCAAGAAGCCCCAACTCCAAAAAAGCACCGCCCACCGTTTCGTCTTCTCGAACGGTAAATTCCCACAGATCAGAGGGTACGCTGAACCCTTCGGCTCTCAGGTCCGCAGCCGTGGGAATGTGGTACCGCCCGTGCCGGGGTGACCCGTCTTCAGATTCTGTGTTTCGCCTGATCAGTACCGATCGTGTATCGGGAAAAAACGCCAGCAGCATCAACGAACCTCCGCAGAACGGAGAATCACATCCGCCAAAGCGGGTACCAACCGCTCCAGCAGGAGGATAATCCGCCCTTTCAGGGGAATACCTGTTCTTATAATACCACGCCGCCGGGATAAACCGGCGATAATTTCTGCAGCCGCCTGTTCCGGAGAAATCCCGCCGGCCTGGTTGGGATCCAGCGTCCCGTAGCGTGAGCCGTCACCCTGCAGCGCATTCCGTGAAACATCGGTCCGCACAAAACCGGGTAGGGCTACCGACACAAGTACACCCGTTCGATACAGTTCGTTCCGGAGGGTGCGAAAATAGGAGATCTGAGCCGCCTTTGCCGCGTTGTAGGTACTTCTCAAGGGGGATGTCAACAGACCGGCGATACTGGATACCGTCAGAACGCAACCGTTGTTACCGGTAATCAGATGGGGAAGGACCATTTTTGTCAGATGGACGGCGGCGGTAAAATTGACGTCCACAATTGTCCTGTGCACCTCCCAGGAGGTATTCACCGCCGACGAACGCTGGCTCACACCGGCGTTGTTTATCAAGACCTCGGGCAGACGCTTTGATTCAGCCAGATGGTCCACCGCCCGGATCCGTTCATCTTCATCGACCAGGTCAAATGGAAGGACTTCGACCTCCGCACCGGAGTCCCGGCACACCCGGGCAACGTCTTCCAGCGCCGATTTTCGGCGTCCCGACAGCACTAACCGTCTCTGGGGGCCGGCAAGCTGAACCGCCAGAGCCCGGCCGATTCCGGAACCGGCCCCGGTAATCCAGTAACTGCTCCACCCCAGCCGGCTCATGAACGGATCCTGGATAGAACCGAGAGCAGAATCCGTATGACGAGAAAGACCAGGAACGCCGGTACCGCAATCAGAACGGGCCGGGGGAAGGGAAAGTTCAGCAAACCGTAGATATCCAGAACCGAGGCCGTCGTCCACCCGATAACCCAGGAGAGAAACAGGACGAAGGGACTTCGAACCGACCGGATCATCGAAAAATCTACCGCCCGTTTGACAATCAGTAACAGGAAAAGCCACGCCACGGTAAAAACAGCGATCATCACCGCGCCGTCGCGCCCCACGGCTAATGACCCGTTCTCCATAATGTGGTATACCGTCAACGCTCCCGCTGCTGAAAAAAGAGCCGTCATAAGATGAACCACAAAACCGTAGATATACCGCCAGGGCGGTTCCCGTCCGTCATAGACGCCGTGAAGAAAGCTCATTCCGAAGACGGCAACGAGAACAACAGCAAGTGTGACGAAAACGCTCTGTCGAACGTTCAACAGCAACGTGAATAACGTTTCAAAAGACATGGTAGTTCCGAGTATTGTAAACGAGAAGGAAAGGGCAGGCAACGATTGAATACACAGACCTTTGGACAACTTGCTGCACTGGGTACGGCGCTCTGCTGGGCCGTTACCAGCACGTCTTTTGAATCTGCCGGAAAGAGGGTCGGCAGCTTTCAGGTAAACCTGATCCGTCTGGTTGTGGCGTTCCTTATTTTTACCCTCTACTCCATGGTGGTCTACCGGCAGCCTCTGCCGCTGCAGGCAGGAGGCCACGTCTGGATATGGTTGAGTCTCTCCGGATTGGTGGGGTTTGTTTTTGGTGACCTTTTTCTCTTTCAGGCCTTTGTGGACGTTGGCGCCCGAACGGCGATGCTCGTTTACTCTCTCGTCCCGCCGATGACGGCCCTGCTTGGTCGGATCATCCTCAAAGAAGTTCTCACACCGTTACAGTTAGTCGGAATGGTTATTACCGTCGTCGGCATCATGATCGTCGTTACCGGCCAGTCCCGGGTGAACCAACTGCCCCATCCCCACCGTCTCAGAGGTATCTGGTTTGCCGTTCTCGGCGCCTTAGGACAGGCCCTCGGTCTGGTACTGGGACGATACGGCGCGCCTTCGTACGACCCCTTCGGGGCAACCCAGATACGAGCCCTTGCAGGAGTAGTCGGTTTTGCCGTCCTCTTTACCGTCATGCGCCGGTGGCGTCGGGTGTACCCCGCCCTGTCGGACCGACCGGCCATGAGAAGTATCATCCGCGGTGCATTTTTTGGACCCTTTCTGGGTGTAACCCTCGCGTTATTTGCCGCCCAGCGCACCGGGACCGGTATTGCATCAACCTTGACTGCCACCGTCCCGGTTATCCTCATTCCCGTCGCGATTTTCAGAAAAAAAGAGACTGTCGCCTTCCAGGAGATCCTCGGAGCGGTTGTGGCTGTGGGCGGTGTGGCCGTCCTTTTTTTGGCCTAACTCTCGGTTTTTTGGCCTAGCTTTCGGCCACGGCCGTCTCCAGGGCAACCTCGACCATCTCGTGGAAACCGGACTGCCGTTCCTCGGGAGTAAGCAGATCACTGGAAACGAGACTGTCGCTTACCGTGAGAACAC
>JBAYPC010000379.1:0-3129 GCA_041677905.1 Alkalispirochaeta sp.
ACCGGTATCGGCGGTCACGTTGCACTCACCATTTCTTCCCATATGCGAAAACTGGCAGATCACGCACAGGTTATTTCCATTACCCATCTTGCGACAATTGCAGTTCGGGCCGATAATCATATAGTTGTGGAAAAAAGTACCATCGGTCGAGAAACGGTTATCTCGGCCCGGATCGTTACGGGTGACGGTCGGGTGCGTGAAATTGCCAGGATGTTGGCAGGCGAACAGGACGAAGTGTCTGGAATTGAGCACGCCCGTACTCTTCTGGCACGGTATCATAGAGGGAACCATGGCCAAGATCAGTAATGAAGCCCGGCAACAGTACTTTGAGCGCATCAAAGAGTACAAGCAGATATCAGAGGCAATTCTGCATCGGGAGAAGAGCCTTGTAAGTATAGTGAAGGGACAGACCGCCGGCGCCGCCTACAAGTACATCACTTTGGCGGAGGAACGGCTTAACCTGGCCTCATACTTTCTGTTGCAAAATGCCTTGTCCGTGACCCTTCTTGGGGTGAAAAACGACGCGTATCTGAACGAGGCGCGCAAGAGCTGTTATCAGGCGATCATCTATCTGGAAGAGGTTGTCTCCAACTACTTAGATGTTCCGTTTTCCGACTACGCAGACCTTCTTGATGAGATTGAGGGGTACGAGGACGAAAAACGGTTTCACCTTATACGGAAGATCGGTTTTACCATAGATTCTGTGGTGGAGGCGTTTGGTCCGAACTCCAAATGGCGGTGGTCTTTTGTTGAACTGGAAGGACGTTTTGCGGCTGTGGCAAAGAACCTGATCAACTTCAAAACGTTTGTTGCCCAGATGGATCCCTCGGTAGATGGGTACGCCGCACGGATGGGACACATGGAGCTTGCGCAGCAACTGCTGGCCCAGGCGGCCGACAGGTATCGGGAGAAGTACGAGTTGTCGACTCTCAGGATAGACGACTTCAAACGGGCAATTGCGTTTCTGGCAGCCCTCAGGCGGATATACACGATTTTTGGAGAAGCCGACAAGGCGGATGAGATGAAGCGAAAGATGGAAGTGTGGAAAGCTAAAATGGAGGCCGATGACAAGGCCCACTCCCGAAAAAGGTCTGTGTAGGTCCGGTGAAGCGGTTTCTCGTCTACCTTGGTCTCTTTGTAAGTGCATTTCTCGTATCAGTTGCCATACCTCGCGAATTTCGGCAGGAGTTGTCCTGGTCTGTCCTGTGGGACTATGACCTTCCCGGTGAAGATGGGGAGTGGTCGGAGGCGACGGGTGGAAGCGGGGATACTTCTGCCGGCGGGGCGCCTGATTTATTCGTAGTTGAGACGGACCGGGAATACCTGGTGACAGGAGTTCCTGCCGGTGATATAGAGTCTTTCGGGCTTAAGGGGGACGTCTTTACCGCCTCAACAGCGGGTTTTATCAATCAGCCGGCCGAGGCTCAGCGCTGGGCGCTTCAGAAGTGGGCCGGCGGGCGGCCTCGTTTTGTCGGTGCCCACGGCACCCCGCGTATGGAAGGCCCTTATCTGCTTCAGGTTGACGACAAGCGCATTTTGTACCTGACCGATATGAACGGGGATGATCTGATTGTCCGCGAGTTGGCCGACGGTGCAAGTGTCTACGCCGTCTGTACGGATTGTGATTCGCCAATGGTGGTTGTCGGTTCCATGACCGGCGATATGACGGTCCTGCAGTCGGAAGATTCCTGGTCCTTCAGCCTTGAGGCCGCTTTTGGTGGGGAAGTGATGCCGCCGGTTTATGGTGTTGCGGCCCTCTCTGCGGAGCGAATCGTGGTTTTGTATGGAACTGAGCCCCAGCAGCTTGCCCTGGTTGAGAAGTCGCCGGAGAACGACGGGCGACAGGAATGGACCGTTACGGCGATTCATCCAATCAACCCGGATAGGGCCGTCTCTTTTCCTGTCGGTATGGACGTGTCGGCGAGTCGTTATGTAACGGTTCCCCTTGTGGGTCGGGCCGTTGTGTTTGATGTCCAGGAAAACGTCTTGATTCGTCTACCGGTAGTTGGCCTGACAGATTCGATAGTTACCGTTTTTAAAGGCCCGGTGTTCATCGCTGCGGCCTCCGGAATGGGAGTGCCGGTTGTGGTGGCCTCTGGAGATTTCAGGTACAGTGCAGCCTGGCTGTGGACGGATGTCACAAACCGCGGCTTCTTTGGTCAACCGTTTCAGTTCGTTCTCCAGAAAGACCGCCGTCTGATCGCCTTGGGGATCGCTTTGGGGGTGGATATGGGGGTAGATCTGTGAAAGGGCCGGTCAGGACGGCTCACATCCTTCTGATTATGACCGTGCTGGGAACAGTGGCGCCGTCGGCCGTCATTTTGCGGGCGTGGCAGTGGCCGGTGGACCAGGTTGGTTTTCTGGACAGTCAAGCGGCAGTACGGGAGGATTCGGTTTTTTCCTTCGTATTTCGAATGAGGAATGGCCTGGCTGCAGAACTTCGGTCGCCCGTGGAGGGGAGCGTCGTTTTTGATCGTACGGGGGCGACGGGGATGAACCCTGGGGATCCGAAGTTGGTACCAGCGGTACCCTCTCTGGTCGTTGATACACCGGACGGTTTCCGTGTTTTTCTCGATATAGAAGGCCTTGAGCGGCCAGGGGACGAGGTGTTATTCCCTCGGTCTGTTACATCGGGACAACGTCTGGGAACGGTCAAAATGGTGGCGGTCAGGGTGTTTGATACTCGTTCACACCAGTACATCAATCCTCGCACGGTTTTTCCGTTCACCGCCGATCTTCCTTTGGAGGAAATTCCGGTGGTTCGTTTTTTTCAGAACGGAGTCCTCCTGGACTCGAACACCCTTCGGCCGGGGCCTGCCCGTCTGGTCGTTCCGGCTTCAGCGGTAGTTCCCTCCCGGCTTCCCAAAACTATTCAGGTGTTGCGCAACGGTCTGCTTGAGAGCTACCACGAGTTTATATTCGGGCGTGATATCGTCACCCGTCTTTCTCCTTCGGGTGATCTGATGCTTGCGGATCTGACCGTATCACCTGGTGACAACCTGCTTCGGCTTGAGGCTTCCCGGTTTGACGGTACTGTACTCCGGCGGAACATTCGGTTCTCGGTGGACACAGAAGACCCGCCCCTTGACACGCGGTAGAGCTTTTCCCACAATCAGTCAATGCTTGTGG
>JBAYPC010000380.1:0-3110 GCA_041677905.1 Alkalispirochaeta sp.
CCCACTTTGCGACATTTCCCGAAGGACTTGTTGAAATTTGTCTGAAGGCAGGTACAAAACCAGGCGATCGCGTCTTGGATCCGTTTCTCGGTTCGGGCACAGTAGGAGCAGTTGCTCTTCAGCATAATCGTTCTTTCGTTGGTATTGAGCTTAACCCCGACTACGCTATGATAGCTCAAGCTCGCACAGGAGTTGTCGCCCAAAATGCGTTATCTACCGCCCGATCCTGACCTGCAGATATCCTTTTACTACCGACTCAAGGCGATCCGTGACGTCTATCTTTCAGATGCTCTTCGAATGGCCGTTGCGGAGATTCCCATAGCTGCTATAGATTCTGAGTTATCTCGACTCGTACCGGAAGATGCGTTACGCCGAGTCGCCTCATTCGGAATCCGAGGTGAAGTGGTGTTCCCGGTTCCTTCAATTCTGACGCATAGCCCTCGGCTTCTTGGATACTACCGACTTCTCTACGGCGTCTCCCAGAAAGAATTCTACAGCAAAGGGCCGTTTGGGCCGTTCAAAAGGATGGAGACGTCACTTAAACCGCCCCACAGAATCCTGCTCGACGTCGAGGATCTATGCATCAGCCTAATCAAAACGGCATCCGATTTGATCTTTCAAATCGATCATCTGAGCAAAGACATTGTGCACGATCTTCAGTTGCTCACCTTGGGACCGCAGTTCCGCGGGGCTCGAAACACTGAGCTCGGAAAAGCCGCGACTCAACGCACCTTCGCGCTAATCAAAGATTTAGTAGCGTCCTATATCACAAATGCGACTGATTCGGTGATTGTTATTACGAATGACTCCGACCGAGAAGTAAGGATAGAGTTCTCGAGTGATCCCGATATTATCATCGTCGAGTCTGTAAGGAAGACGAAGACCCCCATAATCTCCGTTGAGATAAAGGGGGGTACAGACTACTCGAACGTCCACAATCGCCTTGGAGAAGCGGAAAAGAGTCATCAGAAGGCCAAGTCAAAAGGATTTTTTGAATTTTGGACTATTCTCGCAATTGACGTAGACATGAACGTTGCAAGGAGCGAATCACCGACGACTTCACACTTCTTTCACTTGGATCGACTCTATGATAAAACTTCGTCTGAACGTGAGCAGTTCGTCGATATACTGTCGTCAAAGCTCAGCATTCGCATCGACTGAGCTTCCAGGTAAATTTGGTGGAACCAGGAGAAATGTCAGGAGAACCGCCGCCGCGAAGGCGATGTACATGACCAGAAACACCCAGTCGGGAAGGTCGTAAAAGATGACGCGCTGCACTATTCGCGCTACCAGGGAGACCGCAGCACCGTCGGTCCGACCACCCGCCAGGCGCAGTGAGTATTCCCACGCGGTAAGGGGGCAAAGCACTCCCAGAAGAGCTTCTACCGCCACCAGTACAACTGCGGCCAGGTGGGCAAGCCGAAACACGAAGTTTCGGACCCACCGCCACCTGCGTACGCCCCCAAGCAGTATCGCCGCAAATCCGCCTACCGTAAACAGAACGTACCCAAGGTGAAACACCAGGAGGGTGTCGGCGGCAAGATTGTACCAGTTCACATCACAACTCCTTGTACACTGAAACGCCTGCCGAGGCGGGCCATTCATCAGGAACGTGTACGGGACACGGCGGAACGCAAGTTCAATTATATTCTCTTTATCCTGCTTCCTGAACAGCGTTCATGAGGACTTCTCTGAGAAGTGCCAGGGCGGCGTGGGCGGCGCGCCGTTTTACGTCAAAGCGATCGCCGGGAAACTGGTAGCGACGACTCACGGTACGGCCGGACCCGCCTGCGCCGGCACGGGGGGCGGCGACGGCAATCCAGGTCAGCCCCACCGGTTTTTCTTCGGTCCCACCGTCCGGTCCGGCTATGCCGGTAATGCCGACCCCTACGTCGGAGTCGAGAAGGCGTGTGACGTTTTCGGCCATTGCCCGGGCGACTTCTTCGCTCACGGCGCCACAGCTTTCGATGAGGTCCGGGTCTACCTGCAACTGCCGTTCTTTCACCGCGTTGTCATAGGCGACCACTGCACCGCGAAAGTAGCGGGAGCTGCCGGGGACGTTGGTCAGCCTGTGGGCGGTGAGCCCCCCGGTACAGGATTCGGCCGTTGCCGCCGTCAGGTTCTTTTCGATGAGCAGTGCGCCTACAACTGATTCCAGTGTTTCGTCGTCTTCTCCGTAGATCGCGGTACCAAGGACGGCGTATATCTCGTCGGCGACTCTGTTGATCATTGCCGTTGCCGCTTCGCCATTTTCGGCCCGGGCGGTAATACGGAACGTCATCTCACCGGAGTGGGCAAGCGGCGCAATAGTGGGGTTCGTCTGCCGGTCCAGGATGTCCGCAAGCAGCTCGGCCGCCCGGGACTCACCCAACCCGATAACCCGAAGCACCCGGGACATCAGGACGGCCTCTCCACCGTTGTCCGAGAGAGACCCGGCAAGCAGGGGCAAAACCTGTTGGCGCATGAGAGCACGCATCTCGCCGGGCGGTCCCGGCAGGAGGACAAAGGTGGTGCCGTTGTCGGTCAGGTATATACCCGGGGCGGTACCCCGGTCGTTGGGAAGGAGGGTACCCCCCTCCGGGACCATCGCCTGTCGCAGGTTGTTTTTCGGAAAGGGTGTGTCCTCCCGAGGCTGCTGCCGGCCGGGGTCGACACCGGCCGTGTCACACGGTTCTGCCCGCCCCGGCCGTCCCCACCGTCGTTGGGCAAAGAGTTGCTGCAGGTGGGCTGCCCACACTTCATCCCGGTGAAGCGGTCGGTTCAGTACGTGTGCAACCGTCTCTCTGGTCAGGTCGTCCTCGGTCGGGCCAAGGCCTCCACAGAGTACGACCAGGTCAACTCGGGCGGCGGCCGTCGTCACGGCGGCTCGTAACCGTTCCGGGTTATCACCGACAACGGTCTGGTAGTAGACCCCTATACCCAACTCCGCCAGCATCCGTGCTATCTCTGCGGCGTTTGTGTTTACAACATCACCCAGCAGGAGCTCAGTCCCTACGGCAATAATTTCAGCTTTCATACTAAAGAGAGGTATACCACGTTTTGAATGGGCTTTTCACCGGGGGTGGTCGGTCGGTGCCGGTGCATTCCGGGAATTCCGGGACTTGTGGGAC
>JBAYPC010000381.1:0-3102 GCA_041677905.1 Alkalispirochaeta sp.
AGTTTGGCTCCGGGTGGGTGACTGCAGCAATTTCCGGGCCTGCCCTTTTTTCGTTCCCATCCGCCGCCGGGACCGGCACCTCTTCACCCACTGCCCCAGGCGTGGCGGGCTGTGAAGCAGCAGTGGTCCCGATAGCGCTTTCTGCCGTCACCGGTGCTTCTTGGTTGTCCTGCGGTGAAGACTCCTCGTGAAGTGGACTGGGGAGGTCCGACGAAACCGGTGCATCTGTCGGTGACACCAGCTGCGATTCCGGTGGTGATACCGGCTGCGTCTCTTGCCGCTTGACCGGCACCGATTGCGCAGCTGCAGGCGAGACTGGAGGCGAGACTGGAGGCGAGACTGGAGGCGCGGGCCGCTTGCGAACGGTGGTAAAATCGATCCGGATTGACTGGGTCTCAGGCGACTGCGATGAGGCAGCTTCGTTCTGTTCCCACCGATCAATACCAACAAAAACAGCCCCGTGGAAAACGATCGCAATAGTCGCGGCGTAAAGAAGACGGCGGGTGTCTTCGGCCAAGTGCCACACCTATTCTATCCCCAGCAAAAGCGCTATCGGTCCGTCCGACACGGTTTGTGCCTCCCGAAATGTAAGGCCGACGGCCCCGTCAAAAGAAAACCGGAGGACCCGGTCGTTCCCAAAGTCGGCAACGTAGACTGAATAATTACCGGCGGAACGCTCCCAGGCGACAATGTCGGAGAGAAACGGCAGGCCGCCGGTGCCGGTGCCGGTGCCGGTGGCGTCGTACACGACTGCGTCTGAGCTGGACCCGGGTTCTTTCCATGGTGTGCTTCCCGAACCATCGCGGACGATGGCACGGAGTGCCGTGGTACCTGCTGTGATCAAGGTGTAAACACCATCCGTCGGACCCAGAACAACCCCGGCACCGGGGGAACCTCCGATTGGCATCCGCTGTTTGACGATGTCCGTCCCGGGCGGCGGGAGAGTGGTCTCGTCGATCAATTCGTCCCGGTCCAAAACGAGGACTACCCCGTCGTCTTCTCCGGAACCACCGCCATAGTTGACGCCCGCTCCTATCACCAGAATCTCACCGGTCGCCGGAATGTCGATGATCTGCTGCGGGTTGAGACCTACGGTGCCGGACCCGGAATCTTCCAGTCCATACGTCTTCGAATCGATAATACTAAGAGCCGACCCATCGGTAGAGATTCGGAACACCGTGAGGGTCCCAACACCATATGGTTCACTCGCCGGCCGGGTACTGCTGTAGGCGGTGTTGGCCACCAGGACCCGCACCTCACCGGGTCCACCCCCGGTCGTTCGGATTGTTATGACGCTCTGAGGTGCCCGGGAATCGACCGGACTTGTCACCGGCTCCAGAAGTGCACTACCGTCCCGTTTGTAGATGTGCAATCGGCCCGAGAACAGACCGGTTGTGCCGTACAGGTTGGGGCCTATTTCAGCGGTTACCATCGGGTTTACACCGCTGCCAAGGTCAATTGAACCGGTGGTCACACACGTCGATTCATCAAGGAAAAGGAGTCGGTTCTCACCGGAGAGGGTGACCAGCAGTTCCGACCCGGTTGAAATAATCCCGTTTGGAACAGACCCGAGAATGGCGATGTCGTCCTGTGTCCCGATGAAGCGGCCCGATCGGTCCAGTTCAATTGAGGTGAGGGTTTCGGCAAGGTTGTTGACGACAAACAGTTCGATAATCGGGTCGTACTGTCTCCGGGACTGGAGTTCCGGGGCGGCCCAGAACGAACACGCTGTGGAAAACAGGACCGAAAACAGGGTGAGCAGTCCTAACCGAAAAGCGCCGCGCCGTGTCACCATACTACCTCCAGAGAAATGCGAAACTCCCGTCCCGGGTTGGGATAGAACCGTGTTTCAACGTAGCGTTCGTCGGTGAGGTTGCGCGCTTCAACGGCAAGGTTGACACGCTCAGGAATCACGGTAATTGCCGCTCCAAAACTGAGGTCTACGTAGGGGTCAAGCCAGACGGTGTTCTGCCGTGTGACCGGCCGGGCTCCCCGACCAAGAATGCTTGTGTACAGTCGGTGGCCACGGAGATGGCTGAATGCAAGTTCACCGCGAAGGGTGAGTTGCGGTCGGTAGGGCAGGTATTTGTTCCGGTTCACCCCTTCTGATCGTTCCTGTGCCTGGAGTATATCGACGCCGCCGACGAAACCGATGTTCCACGGTGTGAGACCGACCGGGGCACCGACGGCTACGTCGGTTTCAACCCCGTACATCCGGGCCGCACCGGTATTGCGGGGACGCCAGAAGCCGGTTGGATCGGGAAGCCATTGGATCAGTTCCTTGTACTCCGTGTAGAACAGGGCGGTACGAAATCCGGTCGAAACAAGGGGTGCCAGTTCCCGTTCCGTCGGCTGGACATACCGATCGCCAAGTCGCACTTCCCACTCGTAGGACACACTTTGTTCCGGCTCCAGATCGGGGTTTCCCACTGCAAAGGCGGACCTCTCGGTAAAGAGTTCGGCAAAGTCGGGCAACCGGTAGCCCCCGGCCACAGCCAGACCGGTCCAGATGGGGTGGTACGCGGCGGTCCAGCCGATACTTCCGCGGCCGCTTGGGCGGACGACTGCTGCGGTGCTGGAACCGTTGTATTCAACCTCTCCCCGCCCGGTCAGCGCCAGACCAATTTCGCTCAAGCCCGGCAGCCCTAGAGCCGTCTCAACGGCCGGCGCCAGGGCGAATACCTGCCGGGAGGGATCCCCAAGCTCCCTGTCTTCAAGCAGTTCCATGTGAACCGACAGGGGCACCGACAGACTCACGGGGCCGACAGGGACGGTTAGACCGACTTTCCCGTCGACGGCGGTGAGTCGTGACTCCGATTCCAGGGCACCCAAGGGGTACTCGTCGTCCCGGAAGGCCCGGTCTGAGCGCACGATACCCGCAGAGGCAGAGACGGCTGCGCCCGGTGCTCCATCGACACTGGATGACCCGCCGTATGTACCGCTTACCCGGGCGGAGACCCGTTCTTCGGTGAGTTGGGCTGAAAATGAGGGAAACTCAACGGTCCCGGGCAGGCCCCGGTCGAAGGCGGAGACTCCCCCGTCGACGGTTAACTCCAGAAGATCACTGCGACGTCGGTAGGTAAGGTCACCGCTACCCAGAAT